>NZ_JBHIPR010000029.1:0-29525 GCF_042196145.1 Bartonella sp. AP258QHHD | reverse complement strand
CTGATAAAGCAGCATCTAGCGCGGTGGAAAAAGCCACTGACGCTGTTAATAAGGCTGTTGATGCAGTGAAGAAAGCGCCTGAAGCAGCCGATAAAGCAGCATCTGATGCGGCGGAAAAAGCCACTGATGCTGTTGATAAGGCAACTGATGCTGTTAAAGAAGCGCCTGAAGCAGCCGATAAAGCAGCATCTGATGTGATAGAAAAAGCCACTGACGCTGTTAATAAGGCTGTTGATGCTGTGAAGGAAGCACCTGAAGCAGCTGATAAAGCAGCATCTGATGTGATAGAAAAAGCCACTGACGCTGTTGATAAGGCTGTTGATGCTGTGAAGAAAGCACCTGAAGCAGCCGATAAAGCAGCATCTGATGCGGTAGAAAAAGCCACTGACGCTGTTAATAAGGCTGATGATGCTGTGAAGGAAGCACCTGAAGCAGCTAATCAAGCAGCATCTGATGTGATAGAAAAAGCCACCGACGCTGTTAATAAGGCTGTTGATGCTGTGAAGGAAGCACCTGAAGCAGCTGATAAAGCAGTATCTGATGCGGTGGAAAAAGCCACTGACGCCGTTAATAAGGCTGTTGATGCAGTGAAAGAAGCACCTGAAGCAGCTGATAAAGCAGCATCTGATGTGGTGGAAAAAGCTACTAGTGTTGCGGAGCACCAAGGGATTATTTTAGAGAATCAACAGGCTTTATTTAAAGATTATGATTTAGATAAGCTTTTGCATAAGATACGAATGGTGCTTGAGCATAACAGTTTAAAAAATGTTAACAAGCAGTTTCACGAGCTTTTTGATACAGAAGCCTCTTCTGTTTATTCTTGTTCTTTTGAAAAGTCTGCTGTAGATGAAAAATCTCAGACTGTAAAAGAAGAGATGGAGCAGGACTATAGTACAGGTGACCAGACAAAGGTTGCTGCTGTGGAAGCTAAGGTGGAGAGCCATGACCATGAAAACAGTCAACCTTTTAACAAAGCGCATGAAGTAAGTGCTCCAATTGAAGCACATCAGAGTGACAATCTTTCTTCTTCTAAAGCTTTGTATAAGGAAGGGTATGATTTTATTCGTTCTGCTAACTATGTTGATGCTGAAAAAAGCTTTTGCGCTTTTCAAAATCGTTACAAAAAAGATTCTTTGAGTGATGATGCTTTATTTTGGTTGGCCGAATCTTTGTTGGGGCAAAAACGCTATCATGAAGCAGCACAAGTTTATCTTACCGCATGGTATGCAGATAAAAAGAAGCTCTATACCTCCGAGATTTTACTGAAATTAGCAAGAAGTATGGTCGCTCTTGAGCCAAATAAAGACGATTGTGCTCATTTTGTGAAAAAATCAAAACGTCAACAAACATTAGCATCTGTTTTTTGTAAACCTGCAAAATAAACAGCGAGGTCGTTTTCGGTGTGCGTTAGACTGGCAAGAAATCTCTTTAAAACATCGGATTTTATTCAATGTCAGAAGTTGATTCTTGCCGTCTCAGGGGGAAGTGATTCTTTGGCTTTGATGTTTTTGGTCAAAGAGCATTTGGAAACACTCGTATTTCCTCCAGAAATGATTGTTGTCACGGTTGATCATCAATTGCGTAAAGAATCGATGCGTGAAGCAGAAACTGTTGCGAAAATTTGTCGTGTCCATGATATTCAACATATCACTGTGCGATGGGAAGGCGAAAAGCCAAAGACGCATATTGCTTCCAGCGCGCGTGTTGCACGCTATGATCTCTTGGTTAAAGAAGCACAAAAACAAGGCGCATCACTTATTATGACGGGGCATACACTCAATGATCAGGTTGAGACCTATCATATGCGGTATCAACGTCTCCAAAAGAATAGAGGTGCTTTATATAGTGAAGCTGTTGCCATGTGCGATGAGGTTTATGCCAGTGGTTTTGCTGGTGCTTTGCGCGGTGAAGCCGAGGGTATACGTGATGAGGATCATACCAGAAAAACAAAAAAAAATATTGCCGAAAAAAACTATGGTCCCCTTTATGAGCGCGGTTTATCCTGTATTCCGCGTGAGGCGTTGTTGCATAGAAAAGTGCGTTTGATTCGGCCACTCCTTGGTGTAAAACGCCAAACATTACGGAATTATTTACGCTTACAAGGACAAACATGGATTGATGATCCAACCAATGAAGATCGCAATTTTGAACGTGTGCGCGTGCGTCAATCTCTTTCTCCACAAAAATTGGCTTATATTGCTCAAAAAATAAATGAAGCCGCATTGCAGCGTCGTCAACAAGCTAAAAATATTGCTGATTTGATCTTAGCGCTGGATATTACTGTCCAACATGGGCGTTGTTTCATAGAAAAGCCTGCGCTGTTTTTACAGAAACATTCCAGTTTTCCTTTTGTGGTGGGGCTCTTTGCTGTGCTGATGGGAGGGGGATTTTATTTGCTCCCCAATCAGAAATTAAGCATGCTTGTTCAAAAACTCTGTCTTGATTCTCCAGAAAAGCGGCGTTTTACTTATGCGGGCTCTGTTATTGAATATAACAAGCAGGGAATTTCTTTGTGGCGTGAAGGGCGAAATATGAAAGAGGCTATTGTTGAGCCAGATAAAACTTTTATATGGGATGGGCGCTATCATATCACAAATCATGGATATGAGGCTATAAAGGTTGGAGCCGCAAATTTAGAACAGCTGAAATTTTTATTAAAAAATAGCGATTTTGAGCTTGAAAAGCCTCATTTTCCCTCTTTACAATCGCTGCTGATGATCTCAAATCATAAAGGGTATGATATTCCAGAGTTGATTTCTCAAGCAGTTGTTCATAAACATGTTATCGTCAAGCGAATTATGGCACCTTTCGATTGGCTTTCCTCACGAGAAGATGCTGCCTTGGTGAATGTTGTGGAACCTTTTTTTAATATTGAGGTGAAAAGATAAAGGAAAATTACTCTAAAAGAAAATAAACAGCTTCTCATCCCTTGGCAAGGGGCTGACAAGGTTATATGTTAAGGGGAACTGTTTGAAATCTATATTTGATTAAGTGGGCTGAATATGAATTCCAATTACCGCTCTCTCCTTATTTGGGGAGTTATTGCATTGATTTTGATTGTGTCGTTTTCTCTCTTTAATGGAGATAGCCAACGTTCTGGTGGTGGAGAAGTCTCCTATTCTGAATTTTTGCAAAAAGTTGAGAATAATGAGTTGAAATCTGTGACCATTCAAGGTCAAAAATTAACAGGAAAAACCATTGAACATAGAGCTATTTCAACCTATGCTCCTCGCGATCCAGGTTTGATACAAAAATTGGAAAGTAAAAACGTCAATGTTAAAGCTATTCCTGAAAGCTCTGGAAATAGCATTTTCCTCAATCTCCTCTTTTCCTTGTTACCTGTTATTATTATCGTGGGGGCGTGGGTCTTTTTTATGCGGCAAATGCAAAATGGATCACGCGGTGCAATGGGATTTGGGAAATCGAAAGCAAGATTGCTTAATGAAGCGCAAGGACGTATTACCTTTAAAGATGTTGCTGGCGTTGAAGAAGCAAAGCAAGATCTTCAAGAAATTGTTGAATTTTTACGCGAACCACAAAAATTTCAACGCTTAGGGGGGCGTATCCCACGCGGTGTTTTGCTTGTTGGTCCTCCAGGAACCGGTAAAACTTTGCTAGCACGTTCTGTGGCCGGTGAAGCCAATGTGCCATTCTTTACCATTTCAGGGTCTGATTTTGTTGAAATGTTTGTTGGTGTTGGGGCAAGCCGTGTGCGCGATATGTTCGAACAGGCTAAAAAAAAATGCACCTTGTATTATCTTTATTGATGAAATCGATGCTGTTGGGCGCCATCGGGGGGCTGGTCTTGGCGGTGGAAACGATGAACGTGAACAGACCTTAAACCAGTTGCTTGTCGAAATGGATGGGTTTGAGCCCAATGAAAGTATTATTCTTATTGCTGCAACAAACCGTCCCGATGTGCTTGATCCCGCTTTGTTAAGACCAGGGCGCTTCGACCGACAAGTTGTTGTGCCAAACCCTGATGTTTCTGGGCGTGAACAAATCTTGAAAGTGCATGTGCGCAACGTGCCTTTAGCGCCTAACGTTGATTTGAAAATTTTGGCAAGGGGAACACCAGGATTTTCCGGTGCGGACCTGATGAATCTGGTCAATGAAGCTGCTCTTATGGCTGCAAGCCGTAATAAAAGAGTTGTCACGATGCAAGAATTCGAAGATGCCAAAGATAAGGTGATGATGGGGGCGGAACGTCGTTCAACCGCTATGACACAAGAGGAAAAAGAACTCACTGCCTATCATGAAGCAGGACATGCTATTGTGGCTCTTAATGTGCCGGTTGCTGATCCTGTCCACAAAGCAACAATCGTTCCAAGGGGAAGAGCATTGGGAATGGTGATGCAATTGCCTGAAGGCGATCGCTATTCTATGAGTTATCGGTGGATGATTTCTCGTCTGGCCATTATGATGGGTGGACGTGTGGCTGAAGAATTAAAGTTTGGAAAGGAAAATATCACATCTGGTGCTTCTTCTGATATTGAACAAGCAACGAAATTAGCTCGCGCGATGATCACACGGTGGGGATTTTCTGATCTGCTTGGAAATGTAGCTTATGGCGATAACCAAGATGAAGTCTTTTTGGGTCATTCTGTTGCGCGAACACAAAATGTCTCTGAAGAAACAGCGCGCATGATTGATATGGAAGTGCGTAAGCTTATTGATGATGCCTATAAAAATGCGACAAACATTTTGAAAACAAAAAGAAAAGAATGGTTTGCTTTGGCACAAGGTTTGTTGGAATATGAGACTTTAACGGGAGCTGAAATTAACGAAGTTATTGCAGGAAAGCCTCCTTCACGCACACAGAAAGATGAGGGTGCTGCGCCACGGGGGTCTTCTGTTCCAAAAACTGGAAAAATGAAGACAGAGACAACAGTGGTAGATGAAAAAAGCGCTGAAGCAGCCCCTAAAACAGTGCTTCATAAAGCAGAGACAGATAAAGGCGAGGTAGGCAAAGCAGAGGCAGCTGTTGGGAAAAAAACAGCAAAATCCGGTAATGTTGAGCCTAAGGAGGCTCAGTCTAAAGAAGTGCAATCGGATGAGACTGAGAAAAAAGCGCAAAGCACAAAAGGCACCACAAAATCAGTCAACCGCTCTAAAAGTAATGCTGAAAAGAAGTCCAATACTGCGGGACATGATAAAGAAAAATAAGAATTATTTAATATCGCTTGAGTGACGATGTTTTAGGAAAACTTCTAATTTTTTTGAGAAAGGCGCAAGTTTTGTTTGCGCCTTTCTTGTAATATTTGCAAAAATATGGAAGCAAAAAATTAAGCAAAGCCGTTGTATTATGACGGCTTTAGCATGCTACAAGGCGAGGTGGACTGTTGCTTTTCTAATGTGGTAGGGTTGTGAGGTTAGGCGATAGATTTCCTTGCTGATTTTGTAGGGTATGAGGTTTGGTGCTGGGTTTCTTTACGGATTTAGCAAGTGTGTGAGATTATCCGTTGGTTGTATTAAAGGGGTGTATAGAGCATTTTGAGGAGATAATATTGCTTTTATGTGGAAGGGTGTAAACATAATTGCTTGAGAGTGGTTTAGATGTGTAGATGGTGAATAGGGGGCTTGATTGTTTAAATGCATGAAGGTTTAGATCAATGATCTGATTTTATACGGGGAGCGGGGGGACTATTGTACCAAGGGGGCTTGTTAGGGGTTTAAGGAAAAGCCAAGGGAAGAATTATATATTAAAGGAAAGAGGCATGGTGCAAAAATATTTTGGTACAGATGGAATTCGGGGGAAAGCCAATTCATTTCCTATGACACCCGATTTTGCCATGAAGGTGGGGATGGCTGTAGGGGTTTTATTTCGCTCACAACATCAATCTCATCGTGTGGTGATTGGCAAGGATACACGATTATCTGGTTATATGTTGGAAAACGCTTTGGTTTCAGGATTGACTGCTGCGGGGATGGAAGCTTTTTTATTGGGTCCAGTGCCAACCCCTGCTGTTGCAATGCTTTGCCGCTCTTTGCGAGCGGATCTTGGGGTGATGATTTCTGCTTCTCATAATCCGTTCTATGATAATGGAATTAAACTTTTTGGTCCTGATGGTTTTAAACTTTCAGATGATATGGAAGCCAAAATTGAACAATTGATCGATACAGATCTTTCAAAATCTTTAGCAAGTTCTGCCGAAATTGGTTATGCAAAACGGGTTGAGGGGGATATTTATCGTTATATTGAATATGCCAAACGAACTTTGCCGCGTGATGTTCGCTTAGATACTGTGCGTATTGTTGTGGATTGTGCCAATGGGGCTGCTTATAAAGCGGCTCCCCGTGCTTTATGGGAATTGGGGGCTGAGGTTTTTGCTATTCATGATGAACCCAATGGGACCAATATTAATCAAAAATGTGGATCAACCGATTTAAGCTCTTTAAAACGAAAAGTGCATGAAGTGCGTGCTGATGTGGGGATTGCTCTTGATGGAGATGGAGATCGTGTTCTCATTGTGGATGAAAAAGCACAAACGGTTGATGGAGATCAGTTGATTGCTGTAATTGCTGAAAATTGGCATAAAATGGGACGATTACGGTGCAATGGTGTTGTCACAACGATTATGTCAAATCTTGGACTAGAGCGTTTCTTGAATAGCAAAGGGTTGCACCTTGTAAGGACAAAAGTTGGAGATCGTTATGTTGTCGATGCCATGCGCCAAAAGGGATATAATGTTGGTGGTGAGGCTTCTGGCCATATCGTGCTTAGTGATTTTGGTACCACGGGTGATGGCTTGGTGGCTGCATTGCAGATTTTAGCTTGTATGAAGGAAAGTCAAAGCCCTATGAGCCAATTGTGTAAACGGTTTGAACCTGTACCGCAAATTTTAAAAAATGTAACGATTAAAAATAAAAATATCTTGAAAAAAAATCCCGTCAAAGCGGCCATTGATCAAGCAGAGAAGCGGTTGGGAAAAGAGGCACGGCTGGTGATCCGCGCTTCTGGAACGGAGCCGGTTATCCGCCTTATGGCTGAAGGCGATGCACGAGAAGTATTGGACACTGTCGTGACAGAGTTGATGGATATTATTATTCATCATGATGTACGCATGGGGACTGCACTTGAGGAATCTTGAATTTTTTGAGAAAATTATCAGATCATCTTTGAATAAAGGTCTGATTTTAATGCGGGATTTTGGCAATTACAAAAGGTATGATTATTAACTCTGTTAGTGATGTAATAACGGTAATGGATACTCTATCTACGAACAAATTAAATAAAAAAGGGAAAAGTCTAATTCTAATAACTACAATGCGTATAGATTTCTCTATAGTTCGTAAAATATGAAAAATATGCCTTTTTTTGATTTTCCTTTTTCTTTTACTTATTCGTAAACCGGTTATTAGTTTAACAGAGTTTGTAGGGGGTTATTAGTGTTATTCATTCTTTTTACTCGATATACAGCGGGTGCAGCGCCTCATGAACATCAAACAGCAATGGTCATTGTGGTTATATCATCTTGATGTTTCTAAGTGCCGCTGCCAATTGGAGATATGATACGCTCCTATTACGTTTAGCTCCTCCTAATTATGAACTTATACTTTTCCAATAATTAGTAGAATAATGAGAAAGAGATGAGAATGAGTAATTTTTTCACGACAGTTCTAATGTTTATAAAGTAAAAAAAGCCGTGTGATGTAAAAATAATGAACATTTTTTGTATCTTGGAAGGGTACACTCTATATTCATTTACAATTTTAAGATTTAAACATAAAAGGATTGAAGCCTTCTATAATACTGGTACGACTGAAGGGATTAGAACCGCCCATGCTCAAAAATTAAAGCGTATTCTAAGTGCTCTTGAAGGAGATGTATCGCCAAAAGATTTGAGTTATCCATCCTTTTAATTACATCTGCTAAAGGGTGATTTCAAGGATTATTAGTCAATTACTGTAAATGGAAATTGTTGCGTAATATTTCGCTTTGATAGCATAGATGTGGAAATGGTTGATTATCTGGATTGTCATCAAAAAGCAGGTCTAAACAATGATGAAGAATCCTTCACATCTCGGTGAATTATTGCGAGAAGATGTGATCAAAGAGCTTGGTTTATCCGTTAATGAAGCAGCAGAGTAGCTTGGTATATCTCGTGTAGCACTTTCTAGAGTTTTAAATGGAAAAGCCGCTATGAGTGCTAATCTTGCTATTAGGCTTGAAATGTCTGGTGTAAGCACAGCACGTGCTTGGCTTGCTATGCAAACAAATTATGATCTATCAAAAAAAAATCCTTAACAACAGTCCCATGATCAAGATTGCATAAAAGAGTTTCAAATGGCAGTTAAGTTTTTGCAACAGAAACGTATACAAGAGCTAAATCATGCGTATGAGCGTACAAGGTCAAAAGATGTAACGCGGGTAAGACAAGGAATAAAATCTTGTTTCTATAGTCTGTTTGGCTATAATAAATGTAAGCAAATGAGGGTTTTAATATGTTGAGTGAAGAGGAACTTAAGCTGCGTCGCCTCTATGCTGAAAATGCATTGGCAAGCCAACGTTTAGAGGGATTAGAGCCAGATCCGCTGGTTGTTGCACAAATGGAGCGTGTTATTATTGGAGAGCTTGAAACAAGTGATATCCTCAAAGATTATATGGAGAGGGTAAAACGTGGAGAAGTATAAGGGGAGCGGTGATTCTTATACTGATCCTGAAACTGGTGTGATGTATAATCGGCTTGGTATTAAAGACAAAGCCACACTGCAACGTGTAGAATCTACGATTTCTTATGTAAAATCTTTCGAATTTGTACATACTCCTATTGGTGGTAAGTTTGATCTGAATTACATGAAAGAGATTCATAGAAGACTGTTTGGTGACATATATGAATGGGCGGGACAAGTTCGTTTAGTGGATATTGCCAAAGGCAATAGTATGTTTGCTAGTTATAATCAGATTGAAAGTTATGCACCGAAGATTACGCAAAAGCTTGCAAAAGAACAGTATCTGCGTGGTCTTGGCGCTTATGACTTTAGCCAAAGGGCTGGGTATTACATGGGCGAATTGAATGCGTTGCATCCGTTTCGAGAGGGGAATGGGCGTACTCAGCGTGAATTTATGGTGCAACTGGCTCGTGAAGCTGGTTATCATATCAACTGGAAGGGTATTGAGCGACAAGAAATGACACGTGCGTCAATTGAAGCACATTTTGGTAATTCAGAATATCTATCTGCACTCATCTATAAGAACCTTATCAAGTTTACAGAAAATAAAAGGGATGATGTTTCTCAAGGTATTGGCAAAAATATTGCTTTTGGCGTTTATCTTAATAAAGAGTGCTTGGAACAACAAAAAGAGAAGATTGAAACTCCTTGGGATAGAGAAAAGACAAGTTTTGCTAAACGTCAAAAAGAAGAACTTGAACAATTACAAAATGATTTGAATGTTGTTGCAAAAGCAACAGAACGAGAGCCATACCTTGCTGCTTATATAGATAATTCTAATCTAGAACAGAAGGTGCTAAGCGCTCTTAGAAATAAAAAATCTTACATTGATGTGTTTAAGGAGTTAAACAGTCATTTAGCATCTATTTATAGAGATCCACAAGAGGCTGCGTTTAGGATTGAGCAAACGATTTTAGCAGGTAAAGGCGATAAACTTCCTGATATTTTGGATAGGGCACCTGATAGAGCGGGCGAACTGCGTGGATCAGATCGTTTTATCGATAAATTGAAGGCTACAGGAAAAGAACGAAAAGAAGCGCTTTATCATGTTCCTCTTGCTATTTCTTCTATTAAACTGCTTCAATCCTTTTATGAGAATTCTTATGAGACACATATGGATAGTGTTACACGGGAGCGTGAGCGATTGAAAGTTGAGGTTCCGTCACTTTCACAAGAAGCAGTGACTTTTATGAAAAATGTTGAAGCTGGTTGTGATAGTTATTCAAAGATACCAGAGCAGGTTAATCAAGAGTTTTTAAAGCTACAAAGTGTTTTAGATAAACGTTTTGGACATGATGCCATTCATAAATATGGTTTTGATTTATCAAAAGCAATCCCCAAAGAACAGTCTTATAATAAAGAACGCATAAAAGAGTTTCAAATGGCAGTTAAGTTTTTGCAACAGAGACAACAGGAGAAAATCAACGCAATAGCGCGTGCAAGATCAATAGATATGATACGGTAAGGGCAAGGATAAAGCCTTATGCTGTATAAGCCCTATTAAGCCATACGGTAAAAGAGAGGTAATCAAAGGAGGTGTTTAATATGGGTGTGACAAAAGATGTTGTATGTGCCTGCATAGATAGGGCGTTAAAAAAAATCCGGTGAAATATTAGCAAGTTTAGGACTTACGGTGTCTGATTTCATCCGTATTGCTTTGACAAAAGTTGTTGATGAAAGAGGATTGCCGTTTGATATGTATATTCTTCATGAGAAAACGCTTAAAACTTTTGAGAAAAGTGATAAGGGTTAAGAGAAGTGACAAGGGTTAAGAGATATAGCTGAAGATAGGTAAGATTTGTTTTGTCATTTGGATATTTGATATTTCTGATCATTCACTTCAAGTTAGCTTTTCATTTACAGCGTTATCGTTATGGGTGTTTCCGTATATTGAATGATGTATGCAAACCGTGATTGAAATGGCAGCTTATTGAACTTCTGTGAAAGAAGAAGGCATATCGCCTGAATAATTATTTGATATTGTTTCTTTTATTGCTACTCATTCAGATGCTGGTGGTCTTATGCAAGGTATGAGAGAAAGCCAAGGAAAGTTAGGTTTAAAAGCATAAGAGTAAAAGTGGGGGATATAAAGTTATACCCTTTTTTGGTGGTTAAAATATTCCGGTGTTGATCGAAGATATTTACAGTCAATCATCTTGAGGTAATTTGACAAAATCAGAGAGGAATGCGTTGAAGAAAATTTTTATATTGCGCCTTGATGAATATCGAAAAGAATAATAATGGATAAGGCACATAAAGCAGGACCTCGTATATTAAAAGGTGTTTGTGAAGCTTTTGTCTGAAGCTAAAGGTGAAGCGGATACTAAATTTTGTATCGATATTCCTGCAAATATTGATGTCAAAAAAAAACAGAAAAAATATAGGGTTATAGATATCATTTTCGGCACGTTTTGGTTTTCCTGTGGGGCGCATTCGTGATTGGGAATGGGGATGATATTTTTACTTCTTTTTGCTTTCAATTCATTGAAAATGAACTTGAAGCTATGGTGGTAATTTAGCACGCGATGATATCCGCGGCTTATAATCGTGTTTTTAAGAAAGCTCTATTGGTATAGTTTTTGCTTATAAAAAAGGGTGTGAGGGGTAGCGTTTTTTTAAAAAGCATCACGGCGTTTGAAAGGGTCGTAATAGATTTCTGTTACACGAAATTTTCCTTCGAGGCGTTTGCATTGGATGATGACATCAATCATCGAGATTAATAAGCCGCGGATATCATCGCGTGCTAAATTACCACCACCGTCACTTTCTTTGACTAAAAGGGTCATTTGTTCAAAGGCTGCAAGGGCTGTTGAGGCGTGGACGGTGGTAATGGAGCCGGGGTGACCAGAATTGACATTACGGATATAGTAAAAGGCTGTACCATCACGCAGCTCTTGTAGAAGGATTCTGTCGGGGCGCATGCGTAATCCTGATTCAAGCAGTTCTTTTGCGCCTGCTTTTGCTAAGCCTTGGTTATCTTTTGAATAAAAGAGCTGCACTTTGTTGGCGTGCGGAACGACAAGTTCTGGCGTGTCTTCAATGGTGAGAATTCGTTCATAGTCAGGGATTTTTGCAATCAAAGCTTTAGAGAGGGTTGTTTTACCAGAACCGGTTTTGCCCGATATTAAGATATTTTGTTGTGTAATAACGGCTCTTTCTAAAAAGGTGCAAAAATCTTTGGCGATAAAGAGATCTGTTAGCTCTTTGTCTGTATCAGAGAGTTCGGATAACCGTTCTGTCATTTGTTGCGTGGGTGTGAAACTGGTGTTTTGGGCAACAGAAAAAAGATTGTTTTCATGTAAACTTTCAAGAGAAAAAGTGCGTGATGAAGGTTTACGAATGGTCATGCTAATGGTATTGGCTGCAACTGCTGGAGGCATAACAATTTGTATGCGTTCGTTGTTTGGCAGTGTTGCGGAGAGAACGGGGTTTTCTACACTGATTTTTTGTGTTGTGTAGGCAGCAACAACTTTTGCAATCCCTTCTAGTTCGCTGTAGGTTAGCTCTTTTAAGATGTGGGTTTGCCAACCATTGGGACCCTCAACAATTACTTCGCCAGGGCGATTGATAACAATTTCAAATAAATTGTCATCATTGAGGAAGTCATCTAAGATCTTTAATTTTGTTAAAACGATGGAGGCGCGTTCTGCATTTTTTGCTGATGGCATAATGTGACTTTATTGGCTTAATGAAAAAAGGAATAGCTGGGAGTAGAGCGGTTTCTTTTGCTCTTTACGACTAGTTTATAGACAGATGAAAAATCGAGATCTTTTGCTACAAAGATGTTGACCAGTTCGCCTTGAAATTTTTCTAAGGTAGGAGGGATGTTGATTTGATTTTCAAGAGCAATACTGGCGGCCTCTTTTCCAGTGTTGTTTGCGCCTTCAAAACCGCCGCCTCCAGAGTTGTTTGAACCTTCTTTATTGGAATTGCCTACTATTTTATTTGTTAAAACTGTTGTGGCACCATCAATAACGGTGAGTAAAAGGGAAGAGCCAAAGCGTTCCCACCAATGGGTGTTGATGTTGCCATCAAAACCGGCTCTGCCTAAACTGTCGGTTGCGGGTGAGGCAAGGTCGATGATGACACCGGTTGGGGTTTTTGCTCTTGTCCAGAGTACAAAGAGGCGAGATTGACCTTGTTTTATCCCTCCGCGGTATTCGCCAATCACTTGGGTTCCTTTATCAAGCAAAACAACGCGCCCATTGTCAGAGAGGATATCACGGTTGATGATGCAGCTTGCAAAGCCTGGTTGCTCACTGTTTAATGCGGTTTCTAAGATACAGGGAATAGAGGTTCCCATGGCGATGATAAAGTTTCTATTGCCGATGAGTTTTGCTTTTGCTTTTGCTTCTTCTGTTTTGGTAGGCTTTAATAGGGTTGCAAAATTTTGTGTGTCTTGAAGGGCAGGAGAATTTTGCGCATTCGCGAGATTTTCAAGGGCATGGAATTTTTCAAAGGGGTTGAGAGTCGTGTTGACGATGTCTTTTAATTGAGATTTAGAGCCTTTGGCAAAAGCGAGAACAGGGGCACGTCTTGCGGCATCAAGTAGTGGGTCATCTTTTTTGGGTTCTTGTGCGAGTGGTTGTGGGGGTGGTAAGGTTATTGGCGCTATGTTTGCACGCGGGTCAGAGGGCGCGAGCTCTAAAGGAGCGAGGGAATTGTGAAAGCTTTTTTCTTGTTTTTTATGAGCTTTTGCGGTGTCTTTTTGTTCTGTGGGGGAGGATAAGATGTTCCAGAGCACATAGCCGCAGATTCCTATACAGGCTATTGCGACAACTATTTTTTTGCCAGCGCTTTTGGCACTATTGTTTTTGCCATCCCCAATAGATCCGCGATCTTCGATGATTGATTTATCACTCATGTGTTGTCCCCTTCAATTCCCGCTTATTTAAAGATCTGATGCAATTTTACGTTCAACAGATGGTGAGGTTGTTCCGGTATTTGGATTTGTGCCTTTTGGTTGATAGGCTTCGTTAAAGACGCATAGGACGTTTTTTCCCTGTCTTAGGGTGAAGCGTGCGCTAATGGCATGGACAATCACCATGTTGCCTCTTGTGGTTTTGGGAACCAGCGATTCTGTACCGTCATTGCTGACAATGTAAATGGCAGGGATTTCTTGGTTGTCTGGAAATGTAAATGTTGTGGTTTTGCCATTGTCATAAACGGAGGAGGGTTCGAGCACGCTCGAGCCTTGAGCGGTGTAAGCCCAATTGCGTGGTCCGTAGGTTTCAGAAGCGTTGAAGACATTATCGATACGCTGGGCTTGTTGTTTTTCTTGTCGCATAAGGGCTGCGAGTCTTCTTTGTTCTGCTTCTTCTTGTGGGTAGCGAAATTTCACAAGGAAATATGTTTCTTGTCCAGAGGAAATTTCTCCATCTTTGACCATGAGTTCAAATTGATAGGAGCGCTTTGAGCCATCAAGCTTTGTGGTGACGACTTGGAGATTGGTAATGGGTTGGACTTCCCGCGCTTTGAGGAAAAGAATATTGCCAGCGGGGGCGACTTCCCATGCAACGCTGTTGCCAATTGCCACATGGGCAATTTCTTCATTGGGAGAAAATTCTATTTGTACCGATGAGCGTATGGAGCCAATAATTTTTGTGACATTATAGGCATCATAGTTGATAAAGCGAATGCGGCTATCGCTTGGCGCACGAGTGGGAAAAATACTGGCATGGCTAGGCGTTAAAGAAAGGGTAATAGCGATGTTAAGAATGAGAAAAAGAATTTTTTTTGTCATGATCAGTTGACCACTTCCGGATCGGTTCTATATTCACTAACAATAAACCCTAGAGGATTTATCAAACGGTTTTGGACAGAGATAGGGGCATTGATATATTCAAAGGTAAGTGTTGCAACCCAGTGGGTGATGAATTCTTTGTTGGTTTCATTGTCATGAATGGTTCTGTAGTAACGCACTTGGGCGACATCGTCATTGATAAAGGAGATTGATTTTATTGTTATTGTAACGGCGGCGTGTTTATAGAGAATTTGAGGACTTTGGGGATTTCTTGCTCCATACCAGCTGGCAAATCTTTCCTGTTCTTCTGAAGAAGAGAGGAGGGAGACGGTTTGGAAGTTGTGTTGTGTTTCTTCTGTGGTGAAGCCTTCACGGGAGCGGACATATTTTGCAGCAAAGTAGCGTGTGATTGCTTCATCGACATTGGTGGGACCTTCTTTTAAGGCTTCCACAACTTCGGTGATGCCGGTTGAATTGTCGACGCGGATGACAAAAGGTTCCACGGTTTTAAGGGGCGTGAGGGTGATGACCGCGAGAGAAGACAGTATTGCAACAGCAACCGCGATGCCGGCAATGGCAAGCGAGACGCGGGTGGTGCGGCGTGAGGCGAGCATGCGATCTTTATCAAACGAGCGCGCTTCAGCAATGTATTGTTCTATGTCTTTTTCTTTCATGCTTTTTGCCCGCAATTTTTGTAAGATTTGATTTCTTCATCCGTTAATTTTTGTGCCAGAAGCGTTTCCAGCTTGCCTTCTACGGATGAAGGGGTGTTGTTACTGATGATAATGGGTGTGGGCGTGGGTTTTTTCCCTTCCCAATTCCACATTGATCTGTTGAGTGGACGTTTAGAATATCCATCACATTTTGGGAGTGACTTCAGTGTGTTTGGTGAAGACATACAGCCACTGAGAAAGAGAAATGGCAAGATTACCCCAATTTTTTAACATTCTTCCATTTCCTTTCATTTTATTAGGCCTAATATTGCCATTGCTTTCTGTTCCATCTTATCCATACGCTTCTTCATAGCTTTGAAAGGAGCTTTTACTGCGTCGACGCCTGCTTTCGTTGATCCTGTAAGAGCAGCTCCACCAGAAGCTAAAGCCGATGCGATTTCTGGCAATTTGTAAAAGATAAGAATACCACAACTGCTGATACCTAAAAATTGCACTAAAGCAACGATCATATCTCTAGGACTATCTGAAAGGAGTTTTGTTGCAAGATCGACATATAAACCACCGATTATGACTATTAATACCTGAAGTATGATGAAATTTACTGTTTGATTTAACCATGCTTCTGTAAATCTTCTGGTTGAGGAAAACATATAGAGACTTATGAAGAGTGGACCTACTGATAGGACAAGAAACAAACCAATTTTAGCATATACTGAGACGAAAAAACCGACGCCACAAAAGAGAGCAGAAACTCCTAAGCAGAAAAGACCAGCAAGCCAATAGACAGCAAATGTAAATGTATGTTCTCTGTTGGCAGCATCAAAAACGTGTCCAGCAGCAGTTTGTATCATATTATCCCATACATTTTTATCTGAATGTGCTCCTTGGGTGACATTTGCAATGGCATTCGGCAGATCGTTGAAGAATATATCCCTAACCCAAGTATTATAATGGGTGGCGTTTGTGGCAAGTGCAACAATAATGCCAAGTTTGAAAACTGTTGCTATAAACTCCCATAAGGGCATGGAAGAACGCCCATAGATGATATTGTACCCTATAAATATAATATAGATTGTACAAGACGCTTTAAGCGGAGTAGATAAAGATGATGAGAGATTTCTAATGGTGTCATCCATTACCTTTGTGAGGGGCTCGATCAACCCGTTGTCTATCATGGTAAATATATCATACGCTGCCATTGTTTTTCTCCGCTTCTTATCATACGGGTTCGCGTTCCATACAAAGTCGAATTTTTATGCTTTAATTACTGTCTTCTTTCTTTTCAGATTGTTCTTTCATTTTTTGTTTATCGTCATTTTTACGATATTTATTTAGATAGTTATCAAAATTTTCTTGACGTACTTCTTCTATTGCTTTGTCTAAATTTTTACAATTTTGTGAATCTCCTGTCCATCCACACTTACGTCTCCATTCATCGCGTAAATTTTTATCTTTTTTAAATTCTGCAACACTATAGGTTTTTTCACAACCAGCCGTGATGAGCCCTGTGCAAAGTAGCAATGTTGTTATGAGAACTTTATTCATAGATATTTCCCCTTCTTTCTTTCAGTTTTTGAGGTTTGAGCACAATCTTTAAATTATGCTTGTGTTATCGGTTTTTATAACCAGTGATGATAAATCTAGGGCACAGACATAATGTTGCCATAAATATATTAGAGTGTACGAAGCTCTTTAAGTTGAGCAGCTAAAGCGCAATAGATGCTATCCATTGTCCTTGTAAGTGGCTCCATCAACATATTGTCTATCTTAGTGAATATGCCTTTGGTTACTATTGCCATTGAGATGCTCCGCTCTTCATTATGTTTTAATGGTTATTTTGTTGTTCTTCTGCCGCGCGCTCTTTTGCTTCTTGTTCGGCTTTAGCTCGTTTTTTAGCTTCAAATTCAGCTTCCCATTTTTCTTGTCTAGCTTTTTGTTCAGCCCAAAGTTCATCCATACTTTTTTTCCGTTCCTCTGCTGCTTTACGACTTCTTTCTTCAGCTTGTGCTTTATATTCTTTTTCAAGTTCTAAAAATGCTAACCGCATGTTTTCACAATTTTTTGAAGTCCCTGCAAATCCACATTTAGCATCCCATTCTAGGCGTAATTTTTCATCTTTTTTAAATTCAGCGACGCTATAGGTTTTTTCACAACCAGCAGCGATAATTCCAGTGCAAAGTAGCAATGTTGTTATGAGAACTTTATTCATCAATATTTCCCCTTTTTCCTTTCAGTTTTACAAGGTTTGAGCACAATCTTTAAATTCTGCTTGTGTTATCGGTTTTTATAACCAGTGATGATAAATCTAGGGCACAGACATAATGTTGCCATAAATATATTATAAAGTGCATAAACCTCTTTAAGTTGAGCAGCTAAAGCGCAATAGATGTTATCCATTGTTTTTGTAATGGGATTCATTAACATATTGTCGATATAAGAAAATACGCCTTTGGTTACTATTGCCATTGAGATGCTCCGCTCTTCATTATGTCTTAATTATTATTCTGTTGTTCTTCTGCCGCTCGTTCTTTTGCTTCTTGTTCGGCTTTAGCTCGTTTTTTAGCTTCAAATTCAGCTTTCCATTTATTATACTCAGCTTTTCGTTTAGCCAGAAGTTCATCCATCTCTTTTTTAAAGTGCTCTGCCTCTTTCCGGCTTCTTTCTTCAGCTTGTGCCTGACGTTCTTTCTCAAGTTCTAAAAATGCTAACCGCATGTTTTCACAATTTTTTGAAGTTCCTGCAAATCCACATTTTGCATCCCACTCTAGGCGTAATTTTTCATCTTTTTTAAATTCTGCGACGCTATAGGTTTTTTCACATCCAGCAGCGATAATTCCAGTGCAAAGCAGCAATGTTGTTATGAGAACTTTATTCATGATTAATGACTGTCCTGTTGTTTAGCTTTAGCGCGCTCTTTTGCTTCTCGTTCGGCTTTAGCTCGTTTTTTAGCTTCAAATTCAGCTTTCCATTTTTCATATTCAGCTTTTTGTTTCGCTAGAAGTGCATCCATACCTTTCTTACGCTCTTCTGCCGCTTCACGTGCTCTTTCTTCAGCTTTTGCTTCATATTCTTTTTGAAGTTCTAAAAATGCTAACCGCATGTTTTCACAATTCTTTGAAGTTCCTGCAAATCCACATTTAGCATCCCATTCTAGGCGTAATTTTTCATCTTTTTTAAATTCTGCTACACTGTGAGTTTTTTCACATCCAGCAGCGATAAGCCCTGTGCAAAGTAGCAATGTTGTTATGAGAACTTTATTCATTATTTATTGTCCTGTTGTTTAGCTTTAGCGCGCTCTTCTGCTTCTCGTTCGGCTTGTTCTTTTGCTTTTTGTTCAGCTTTCCATTTTTCATGTTCAGCTTTTTGTTTAGCCATAAGTTCATCCATCGCTTTGTTGAAGCTCTCTGCCGCTTTCCGGCTTCTTTCTTCAGCTTTTGCGTCATATTCTTTTTGAAGTTCTAAAAATGCTAACCGCATGTTTTCACAATTTTTTGAAGTCCCTGCGAATCCACATTTCGCATCCCACTCTAGGCGTAAATTTTTATCTTTTTTAAATTCTGCTACACTGTAGGTTTTTTCACAGCCAGCAGCGATAAGCCCTGTGCAAAGCAGCAATGTTGTTATGAGAACTTTATTCATTATTTATTGTCCTGTTTCTTTTTAGATTCTTGTTTATCGTCATTTGTCGAGCCAGTTCTCCCCCATCCCCATGTTGGAAGACTCTCACGATAAGCTTGCTCTGCGTTTTTACAATTTTGCGAATCGAGATCCCCTGATGTCATACATTTCATTTTCCATTTTTCGTATAATTTGTGATCTTTCTTAAATTCTTCTACACTATGGGTTTTTTCGCAACCAGCAGCGATAAGCGCTGTGCAAAGCAATAATGTTGTTATGATGATCTTGTTCATATTCAAATCCCTCTTTTTCGTTTATTGACCACGGAGTTTTTTGGCAAAATCTTTATATCGTGCTGTAAATTCTTCGTAGCCACGTTGTTCTGCCGCTTTTTCTTCTGCTTGTTGAATCATCATGGCGGCTTGCATTTGAAGGACTTGTGTTTGGAGTTTTGCTTGTATCGCTTCTAGTTGTGCTTGAATGCCTTGAATTTTACCCGCATCTTCAGTACTTCCAAGTTCGTCAAGGAGCTTGGTAATGTTTTTTTGTGTTTCACTGGCTTCTTCGTAGACGTCTTGTCCTTTTGCTGCTTGTCCTACTACGCGCTGTTCGGCTTTTTTCACTTCTTGTGCGTAAAAAGCATCTACTGCTTCTTTTGATCCTGCACCCCCCGCGGGCTCTTTGTATAAGAGTTCTTCTTGCCATTTTTGCGTGTTTTTGCTGCCGCCGCCGCCGCCGCCACCGCCACCACCGCCGCTGCCCATCGATTGTTGAAAGTGGTTAAAATCTGAAGGAAGGGCGCCACTGCTCCCTTGCTTGTTAAACATCTCTTTCAATCCCGAAATGTCAGGCTTGACATTTAAGGAGTTATATAACTGTTTCGCTTGATCGAGTTGGCTCTTTAATTGCTCAAGCTGTTGTGCACCTTGTTGAATTTGTTCTTGCAATTTGTTAAGTTGTTGTGTGCCTTGCTGGACTTGTTTCATTATTTGTCCTACAGCCGCGGGATCATATACCATGATAGCGAATGCATTTGTTTGAAAGCCAAATGAAGCTGCATAGACGGCTGTTGCCAATAAAAGTTTTTTCATTGCTTTGACCTTTCTTGAAAAATAGGAAGCCATTTTTCTGGAGATTGTCCAACTTCATCCATAATGGTCTCTAGGAGTTCAATATTCTTGGTGGTGCCACTTAAAATGGCTATTTCATCATCAAAGCCGCGTAAATTCAGCTCTGCTACAACTGAACTTTGTCCTTGTTTGATGAGAAAACGCCGTGACTCACGGCTTAATTCTGATTGTATCAGGTTAAATTCTCTGTCCGATAATTTAAAACCTTCTACATAATCCCCATGATTGCCCTTTTGATTGGGAAAATAAATCTGTGTGGGGCATTGCTCTATAATGGTGTGGGCAATGGTCGAATTGATCGCATCTTTGGGAGATTGCGTTGCAAACAACATCAAACCATTTTGTTTACGGATAGTTTTCAGCCTGTCTTGCGCAAAGGCTTTAAAGGAATCATCCTCTAAGGCTTTCCAAAATTCATCAATGACAATGATAATACGACGCCCATCAATCAGAGACAAAATTCTATGAAAAAGATACATCATTAATGGGGGACGAATTTCATTATTGTCTAAAAAATCCGTCATGTCATAACCAATAAATTTTGCATCAATGCCAATGTCGTCATCAGGATTGTCAAAAACCCACCCTAAGGCATTGCCTTTACACCATCTTTCTAAACGACCCGCTATCCCCTCCCTGTGCGTGGTGTCAAAAAACATTTGTAAGGCCGATATTGTCCGTTGTTCTTTTGGCAACAAGGCAAGCTGCTCAACAGCTGCCGTAATGTCTTGTCTTTCTGATTCACTGATCTTTTGATCTTCAGACGAAACAAGCTTTATAATCCATTGGCGTAAAAAAACTCTATCTGCTGGATTGTTATAGTCTAAGCCTTTTAGCGGTGCTATGCCTGTCGGTCTACCATTCTTCAAGGGCATATAAGTGCCACCACCAGCCCTCACAAAAAGTTCTGCGCCCCGATCTTTGTCAAAAAAGACCATATTGGGATCATGCTTTTGAAGTTGTGCTAAAAGAAAATTAACAATAACCGTTTTCCCAGAACCAGAGGGACCACAAACAAACGTATTGCCTAAATCTCCAAAGTGAAAGTTAAAATAAAACGGTGAACCAGCAGAGGTTTTCATCAAGGCTACCGCTGGTCCCCACACATTGCCATCTATTTTTCCAACCGGAAAAGAATGAAAAGGAGAAAGCGCTGCATAATTACGGCTTGTTATTGCACCAGAGCGGGTGCGATAAGCATAATTGCCAGGCAATTGTGCCCACCAAGCTGCTGCTAACCCTAAATCTTCCCGCGCAATGACAGCCCCACCATCTGTAAGACGAGAACGCGCTTTGGCAAGATTATCCGCTAACTCTTGCGGCGTATCAGCAAAAACTGCCAATGATAAATGATGCTCCCCTAAAACAAAACGATTGGATTCAAGATCATCAAGCGCATCATCCAGTTCCATAATTTGTGAACCTGCTCGATCTCCCGCATTGACCATTTGATTCTGTTTGCGCCCCATAATTTGCTTGGCAATGTTTTTGCTCTTGAAAATAAAAGATTGGGTGAAAATAAACTCAAAGGGAAGGGTGAGCAAACCATCCGCCATGCCTACCCTGGTTTTTGCTGGATATTCTTTCCAACCAAACATGCCCGCAAACCGCTGTGCCGCCTCGGTGCGTATTTCTATGATCTCTTTCCCAAAAATGAGACGGTCTGAATAAACAGTCGAAGCTATCGTCCCCCATGTGAGAGGGATACGTTCACGACGACCTCCCACCAATTGGTGGATAAACTCACTTTGCTGCGAATAAATATTGCCTTCATGTTCATAAAGACTCAATCTTCTTGCACCATAGCGCTCTAAATTTTGAATAAGATCTGTGGTAATATCTTCAAGCTTGCGAATGGACTCTGCATCAACTTCTGTCTTTTCTTGCTTGGCTTTGCCTAAACGTTTGAAAAACTCCACTAATTTATCCGTTTGATCAACGTGTGGATTCCACAAAATAGAAAGATAAAGCTCATTGCGATAAAGCTCCTGTGAAATCATCCGGTCGCGATATTTATCATCTAATTGCTTGGCAAATGCCGATCTGAAAGTCCCATCCGGATAAATCGTTTCACGCTTTCTGATAATATGGCTATAAAGCGCTATCCGTTCATCCGCTATGTTTTTAAACAGATTATTGAGCTGTTCGTGAAGCACATTCAGATCAATAATATCCGCTGTCTCAAAGTTAATCCCTTCAAGTTTAATAACGCTCATGAGAGCGCGTGAATCCAGCGCAATGATGTGTTTATTGACATGGCGCACATAAGGAATGATCGCTTCTGGCTGCTTTTCACGTTTGCGCTCTGTTCTATTCATTATAATTCCTCATAATTACGAATTAATCGTAATGGAGAAATACTTCCCCCACCCCATAGACTCGAATTTCTGGCAAAAATAGATGTCTTTTGCCATGTCAGAAGAATACGAAATTTGTTATGGTCATGCTTTAGGATTTCCTTGAATATGAAATGCAGCATCACACCAAAGGTTAGAAAAAAAATATTGCCTGCCATAATGAACAATATCATCGTTCCTATCGCATTTAATCCCATAGCTTCCACCGTCACGCCTGCGATCATTGCAGGGCGCGTGCAAGCAAGAAATAACGTATCTTCTGTTAGCTTGTCGTTCTCTTTCATGGCTTTGAAAGGCTAAAGTTAAGCGAATTAAGACATAAACATTGATGCGATTTGCGATGCACCAAAAACAATGCCGATGCCAACACAAACAAAGAAAGCTTTACGCATTTCAACATAACCAGCAATCCATGCAAGCCCAACACCAGCAATCGCAATGGTTGCGATTGATTTTGCAATTGGTCCTTTTAAAGCATCAACTATTTTTTGAAGAGCAGTTTCAATTTTTCCGAAGCCGCCATCAGCAAATGCTGGTTCACTCAGTGCCATGAAGGCAATAAACAGCATCAATGCTGCTGTTAACCTTTTTTTTTGGGTGTTGGATAGAATAGTTTTTTGTAAGGTATGTTCATTAATGAACGAATTATTCATGTTTTTCATGAAAATTCCCCCGCTTTATGTTTAAGTTAATCACAAAATTAATATTCAAAATATTAATCGGGAATCATATAAATGAAAAAAATAAATTTTTCTATCGATAAATTAATAATATTTAATCTTTTATTATTTAATAAACAAAAAATATAGTAATATTCAAAATGATACTTTTAAAATATCTTCGAGCAGCGCCTAAATATATTGTCTTAATTTGTATTATTATTTTAGGATACTTTTATTTCAGTCAACATACTGAAAATATTATGCAATTTTCTCTTTTTGAAGGATCAGAAAAGACAATTGGAAACCCCGTTCAAAATCCGAAGTCACAATTGGTTGATTATGCAAACCAACAAGACGCAATCCAACAAAATGTGGTGTTGCATTCAGAACCAATCGCATCACAATTTTATGAAGAAAATGTGCCGGTCTATTCCGGTGCTATACAGGTCACAAGTGGTGTGACCTTTAAAATGATTACGCTTGTAGATGATGGGTGGAGAAAAAAGATCATCCGTGATATCCGTTTATATGGTGTGGAAAGCTGTGAAACACGACAATTTGCCTCACGCAACGGAGTTAAGTGGCCTTGCGGTGCTTTTGTTACGGCTTGGCTTGTTTCAAAAACAATTGATAAAAAGGTTACTTGTCGGCAAGCACGTGTCGTTCAACAGGTTCATTATGCACAATGTTTTGTAGATGGGGTTGATCTGGCGCGGTTGGGGCTGGCAGAAGGGTTGATGGTGTTGACAAAAGATCAGCATCATTTTCCATCCCCCGCAGACTATAAAACTCTACAATCTGCTGCTCAAAAAGCACAAAACGGTTTATGGTCGAGCCAATTTCAACAACCAGAAGATTGGCGAAGAGATCATGGAAGCTATAATCCCATTGACCATAATTAATATTGACCATTATTGATAAAGCGTCTTTTCAAGCGCTATTTAAAAATCAAGACAATATTCTACTGCAAATCTTATCAGAAAAAAGTTAATGATAATCCACACAGTCCTTGGTGGACAACGCTCGTTATGAAAATTTGTTGTGTTTAAAATATCCTTATAGGTTGTTTACTACAGTGCTATGGGAGAGCGCGTTTCCTTGGCTATACGTCATTTCGTTTTGCTTTTTAAATGAAAAGCTCTTCGCTTCTCAAACTCTTAATAATCGCACCCCAAAATCATGACATCAAACCTGCATTTAAATGAGAAGGCTAAAAGCCTTAAGTTTTAAAGGCTGGGAAATTCTGTAAAAGCGTATCGTTAGGCGCACGTGTGCCCCTTATCAATAACCAAAAGGCCTATCTTGTTCTTTTCTCACGCGGCTTTGAGATCATGATTAAAGAGAAAGCTTATAGGGGGATAAGTCAAAAGAAAGTGATGAAAATAATAAGGTATTTTAAGTGATATATATTTGAAAATATTATAAAAAAGACAAGAAAAGATAATAAATGGGTATTTTGTTATATAAATACTTAGCGTTAAGCGGATAGGTTATGAAAAGCCTTTCCAAAGTTTTTAAAACTGATTGTCTTCATACGTGTTAAAGTGTACAATGACGTTGTCAGGTGTGAGTTACACAAAATACTCTTTTAGTTAGAGATTGATAACTCACATTTTATTGTCGTGGGGTATTTATTTAATATGCATGTCCACGATCTGTATCTGGCGATTTTGTTTCAAAAAACTTTTTAGCTTGTTCTTCTTGTTGGGCTCTACGTTTTTCCTCTTCACTTTTACCACAACCTGTAATATTCAATCCTATAGTCAATAGAGCCAAGCATATTAAAATAAATTTTTTCATTTTTCCCCTCTTTAAAAATTATATGTATTAATCTCATCAATTATATCGGAATACAGATTTAATTATCGTGATCTTTTGTTTTTTATTAGTATTGTTAATGGAAAAATATGTGAACAGTTTATTGTAAATATCTTATAAGTTTATCATAATAAAAAATTAGAAGGAAAGAGCCAAAACCTAATATAAAGGAACAAATTGTAATGTTTATTAGTGCTTTTGACCAACCTATTGATAATATCATAATAGGAATTGTAAACAATCCCACAAACCCCATTATCATTATAAGGCTTAGTATCAATCTTAAAGGACCACGAAGCCATAAAAGCAAAAGGACGAGCGCCTCTTTGCTTATTTGTGATTTTGACATTATTTTCCCCTCACGCGCTTAAATCAAGATGCTCCACAATATACACAGTACGATAAATGATACAAGTTATTTTGTTATAAAATCTTCAAGATCTGTTTGATGTTCAACGGATGAAATATCCGGTTTGGTAGAAGATGATTCTATTTGATATTCTTTCATAAAAGCAACTTTTTCTTCTTTGAATAACAGAATAGGATTCACCCAGTATTGATTAGGCAATTTTGGTTTCAAAATTCCTTTTTGTATGAGCTCTCTTAAACCATTGTGAAAAGTTCTGTCGACCATATCGCGCTTTTTTCCATTTATACCCCCATCAAACCAAATTAAGGTAATGCTGCTGGGATCTTCGTTTGTTGATTTATTAGATCGATATTCTTCTAAAACTATTATCAAAGCACGATGTCCTGTACGAGATAAATTACAAATTGCTTGAATGCCATCAGCAAATATTTCTATAAAATTTTCTTTCTTTATTTTTTCTGTGACGTGAATTGTAGGTATGACCTCTGTTCTATTCGTATCAGAGTTGATAAATTTTTGTTGTGTAATGGACGTTTTTACAACTTTCTTATCGGTAAAAATTTCAGATTTTTTGAAAAAAGAATTTTCATACGGGGAATATTTTTGCTTTATAAATTCAAATCGATGACGTGACCTTTGGTTCTGAAAAAAGCTTATGAAAATATAGAGAAAGGCAGAAACGGAACATCATTTCCTTCAAAAAACAATAAATGGCTTCGAATTAAACTAGGACTTCTAATGCAAGCATTGCCTTATGTTGTTATGTTCATGAAAAATGGGTTGCAATCTGAAAGAGAGTGTAGCGGTTCTATGGAATTTTTAGCAAAATGAAGGGGATTTTTTTCAGGTATTTGAAGAAGCTAAAGAGACTATGAGGAAAAAAATGTGCTTTCTTTTATAACAAAAGAAAGCACATTGAGAGGGGGATTTAGAGTGACAGCTTTACATATTTTACTCTGAAAAGCGGTCTTTTTTATCTTTTTTCCACAAAAAATAAGTTGCAAGTCCGAGAATGGGAACACCCAATTTGGCAAAAGGGAGATGTTGACTGAGAGCTGCAAGACTGGAAACAGTCGCATCTGTCATGAGTTTGTGGCGTTGTTCTTCTGTCTTTTTTTGTTGGTCATAGCGTTGATAAGTTTTGAGAACGCGACTGATAATAAGACCTAATCCCGCAAGAGAAAGACAAATTAAAAACATGATACTGGCGGCAGCAAGAGGCTTCATAACAGAACATAACGCAATAAAACCGATGGTACATAAAAAAAGCAAAGACATGAAGAATGAAATGCCAATAAACCCATAAAAAATTGCTTGAAGGCGTACTTGCTTGACTGTGCTTTTAAGCCCTCCACCGACAAGATGGTTTAAAAGAGGCGCGATAAACTTATGCATTGCTTAACGACGCAGTAATTGAGAAAGAATAAAACCAACCCCTGCGGCAAACAAAACGCTTTTGCCAGGATTTTTGCGAACGCATTGATTCATGGTTTGTTCAAGATCACTAATTTTGTCTTTTGCTTGAGACATCATGTCTTCACCACTTTCTTTCGCTGAGTGATATAGTTTTTCCGCTTTGTCTTTGGCGGCGTTGAATTTGTTTGCACCAAGATCTGTTAGGGTTGAGGTAATCCCTGAAATTTCAGTGCGTAACGTTTCTAATTGTCCTTGTAGGTCTTTTTCTACGGCTGATTTATCGTGCTGTGTTGTTTTATTATGGGCCATGGTATTTTTCCCTCTTGATTCATTATATTTGTATTGGTGTGTTCATAGTGATCATTTGCATTGGAGTGAAAATTTTCACTGCTTGAGTAACGCCAAAAGCTTTTTTTGGTTCCTTTCATTTTGTTGAATTTAAAATTGTTTTTGATAAAATAAATCTTTCCTATACGATATGCTTTGTCTGTAAAGGGTCGCATCTGTTGAGAATTGCCTTATATGCTTTTATACTTTTGCAGCAAAGAAAAAGAAAATAATATTGCGGCTCTTTGCTCTCTATGTATTTGGGGGCAACACGCGCTCCCCATGATACTTTTGGTCAGTTTAAGAATATTGCGATCGTTCTTTTTTAAAAACGTAAGGTATATTTTTATTTTAGGATAGGAGAGGTACTTTAGTGCACTGGTTGTTAGAGAAGTGCATATCCTTTTCTCCGAGGATTTTATGATATTTTTGCTGCTTGTTTCATGTAAGAAAATATTTTGTTGGCTTCAAAAGAGCCGCAGAAATGAGAAAAGCTTTGCGATATGAGAGATTTATTTAACAGGAACGATGATAAATTATTCTTATAAATTAAAATATTATATGCGATACTTCTTGTAAGTTTATCATTTTGCCTAATTTATGCAATAAATTGATTGGGTAAGATAAACTTGTTGAATTGTTAGAGAAAAATTTCTTGAGTAATTTCTTTAGAATTAAGAGAGAGCTTGTGAAATAAAACTATACTTGATTTATCAAGTTTTCTTTCTTAAGAGGAATACACAAGTGACGTTAAAAGGGTAGTGGCATTGTGGAACAGTGATGCTATGCGGGGTGACGATCCAGCTCATAAATAAAGATAAGAGCACAAGAATGTGAGATAAAAATGGAATCTGAAACAGTCCCTTTAGATAAAACAGTCCCTTTAGATAATATGTCTGCTGTATTGACAGTGCATGATTTTTCTCCTCTTTCTATGTTTATGGCTGCTGATTGGGTGGTGAAAGCCGTTATCATTATTTTGTTACTTGCTTCACTTATGTCTTGGACAATTGCTTTTGTGAAAATTGTTGAGATCACTTTGGTAAAACGAAGAGTACGTCATGAACTTCAATTGGTTCTAAATGCTCAGACTCTTACGCGTTTGGCAGCTAGCTTGAAAGAAAGCAAAGGAGCTGGTGTGTTTTTTCTCAAAGAAGTCCTTAAAGAGGTGTATCTTTCTGCACAACAGGTTCATTTTTCTGCTCCTGAAGGGATAAACGAAAGCTCTGGTGAAAAAACCAGTGTAGGGGAAAATGCACAAACGATTGAAGATATTCTCTTTTATGAGGAGAGCAATCAATATGAAGATGTTTCCCGCGATGTTCGCGATGCTAGGGTTCGTGATGTTCATGAAGGTTTAAAAGAAAGGGTTCATTCACTTTTGTCACGCTGCTTGCTGGCTGCTACACGCCGTGTTGCATGTGGAAGTGCTGTTCTTGCAACTATTGGCGCAATTGCTCCTTTTGTTGGTCTTTTTGCAACTGTTTGGGGAATTATGAATTCTTTTATTGGGATTGCTCAGTCTCAAACAACGCGACTTGATGTGGTGGCGCCTGGAATTGCTGAAGCCTTATTCGCAACGGCTGTTGGGCTTTTTGTGGCTATTCCCGCCGTTGTTATGTATAATAGCCTTATGCGTGCTTTGAGTGGTTATCGTAGTGATTTAGGTGATATCGCTGCTGCTCTTGAAAGGCTCTTGAGCCGTGAACTTGATAGACAAAGACAACAGAAAAGTCATAAAAAATGAAAGCAAGCCTTAATAATGATTGGGATATAGACGAGAGTGGGTTGCAAAGCGAAATCAATGTGACCCCTTTTATTGATGTTGTATTGGTGTTGCTTATTGTTTTTATGGTTGCAGCGCCTTTGGCAACATCTGCCATTTCCGTTCAGCTTCCTTCTATAACTCAAGCACCTTCAGTGGTTCAGTCTGATGAACCTCTTTATGTTACGTTGCAAAAAGATCGTTCTCTTTACATTGGTGATCATCTTGTAGAACAAGCAGCTTTGAGAGAAGCTTTGTTGAGGGAAACGACGCAAAATTTAGAGGCAAAAATTTTAATCAAAGCGGATAGCGAAATTGATTATGGTACTGTCATCGATTTATTAAATCAAATACGTATGGCTGGATATCATAAAATCGGTCTTGTAGGATTGCAAAACTCTACCAATCTTGTCTCAAGAGGTGAGATCAATAATAAAACAACAGGGGTAGCGAACGCTGCTGTCGATGGAGCGGGTGGTAGCGCGGGCGGTAACGTTGTGGGGCATGTGGATGCCGTAACAACGAGCCCTGCGGGAAACGCTAATATTCCAGCCGATGCCTCTGATCAGTGATAAAAAACAGCCTTTGTTGCAGGAAGCAAAGCATATTACTCAAACTCGTAGAGTGAAATTGATGAGGGTTCCGTGGATTTATTAAACCAAACACGCATGGGTTTGATATTACGTAGGGGGTTGATATTACGCAGGGGGTTCATATATTGAATCGGTTTTTTAGGATTAAGCTCTGCTCATCTTGCCGCAAGAGGTGCGATCAAGAAAACAGCAGAGGCGATTGTTGTGTGTCTTAATACATCTTAAAGCCCTTTTTGCGGCGGTGTTCATAAATGGTATATAAAAAGCAAGTAAAATAAAATAGTTATGTCTAATATGGGGGAATAGGTGAATCTTGATTCTATTGAGTTTTTTTGCCTCTATCCCTCATCTTTTTGAAGCTTTTTTATCGCCTCTATAG
>NZ_JBHIPR010000028.1:0-2199 GCF_042196145.1 Bartonella sp. AP258QHHD | reverse complement strand
GCCAATTTTATTCCCAGCATTCTCAGCAGCCTTAACCACTGCTTCTTTTAAAATGCGCGTCACTTTATTTGGAACGCCTTTGACACGCCCTTGACCTGCCTTTGGTGGTATACGCTTTTTAATGGGTTGTGGAGCCTGCTGTGTATTTTGTGATGTCATAAAATACGCCCTCCAGATAATAAAAAACCCCGCATTTGCGGGGATTTTGAACTGTACATTTCCCTCTCTAGACACAATACGCCTAAGTACAGCAATGTCATTAAATACGATTTGCTACAATTTGTCAACATAAAAATAACACATATTGATAATTTCAAAGTGAATCGGTTAAACAGCGCTTATGAATAATTAAGGGTTCAAAATGATGAAATCATTATCCATAACACGCATCATAACATTTATAGCTTTCTTTTTTATATCAGCGCTACCTGCATCAGCGTCATTTGGATTTATAGACAAATTGACGCGTATGTTTACAAGTGTAGATACTATGGAGAAGTATAATAAACTTTACAACAAATACGCGAGTGAATCATATATTGGCTCTACGCATTCTGAAAAGATACTCGAAGCAAAAGAATATGCACACAGACATGGATACACCGAAACTGATTTTATATTGAAACGTCATCTATGGGTTATTTATTGCGGACGCTATGTGAATTTATTGCGGGGTGATTATAATATATTGATGTCACATACGGATCTACCCATGGCTCTACCCAATGTGATAGATCATTTACGCAGGAAATATCTTTGGAAGCCAATGTATTTTATGTGGGCATATAACGAATCAAATAACAGCAAAAATCCAATGATTTATTATGCGAAAGAATTTCTTAAAACTACGAAGGACCCTGAATTTGACTTAGAAGAACAAATTACTGATCTAGTATATAATGTGAGAAACGGTTATTATGAAACGATTGAATTACTAAAGAAACGTTGCAACACCATAGAATGGATATACTATATAATGAAACCGTAATAGAGATTGTCATTTAACGATCAAAATGTTTCTGAAGAGCATTAAGAGCAACGCGTAATGAATTCACAAGGTGCGGTAGCATTTGATCTTCTATAACGAGGGACTGTAACGCAGCATGAAGATTATACTGTCTATAGAGGCATTGGGCTTCTTTTAGTGCCTCTTGCATGTTTATAAACTGCTCTGTTGCAAATTCTACCCATTTATCTCTTGCCTTATCATCAGATGATGATGGCATTTCGTCATAAATCGCATTAGGCAAGCCCTTTGCACAAAGGTAATCGTTTCTTACTTGTAGATATTGTTGCGCGGCATCATATTGCTCTTGAGTAATCACGCCTTGCAAACAAAGCCGCCCGATATAGGTACCAGAAAGTGGATTTTTTGCCTCTTGTAGCGTTAAACCGAAACGCTTTGCACGCATTTCTATTGCCAATTTATCAACGGCTTCACGCGGTGCTTTTGCACGTGATATACGTCCGTTTGGTTCTCTTACCTGCCCTGCTATTTTAGGGCGTCCCCTTTTTTTATTTTTTTTCATAACACCGCCTTTTATTTAAAAAGGAACACTGTCATTCATAACGGTATGGGGCGTATCAAGAGGTCTGTAAATGCTTCTGTCATAAGCAGATGACTGATCTTGATTATCATCATTTTTGCCATCTAAAAGCTTTAACTCGCCTTTGTACTGAGGCAATATGACTTCTGTTACATAGCGATCAACACCGTTTTTATCTTGCCATTTACGGGTTTGTAGTCGCCCCTCGATATAAACTTTGCTGCCCTTATTCAGATACTGGAGAGCTATTTTTGCAAGATGTGGATTAAACACCACAATGGAATGCCATTCGGTTTTGTCTACTTTCTTATTGGTTGCCTTGTCTGTATAGCTCTCAGACGTTGCCATTCGAAAATTGACCACCTCGATGCCAGTTGACATTGTTTTGCTTTCTGGATTAGCACCTAAATAGCCAATTAAAATCACTTTATTAAGCATGTTTGTAAGTCCCATTAAATGATGTAAAGATCATAACATGTTTTATGTGTTTTTACAATGTTTTCAGTTGTCTAATAACAATTATTTAAAGTGTTACATTATGTTCTAAATCACTAAAGCGTGTAAAATCGGATTGAAAGGCAAGGGGAACGATTCCTGTCGGACCATGGCGTTGTTTTGCTATAATAACCTCGGCTTTACCCTTGGCTTGCTC
>NZ_JBHIPR010000027.1:0-1249 GCF_042196145.1 Bartonella sp. AP258QHHD | reverse complement strand
CCATAACAAATAAATACAACTGTAAATATATATTTGTCAGTTTATGTCAGTACATTGAATCGACAAAAGTGATCATTTAGTAAATGATTAAAACATGTCTTATGAGAGTATGTGATCTTTTAAAGCCTTTCAAAAGAAAGGGATTATAATCATAATAAATGCTATCAAGATCCTTATGGTTATGAGTTTTGAAGGGGTTTTGAGTTTTGAGGGTTGCTGCTATTATGTAAAAAAACGATAAAAAGTAAAAACGTTATTTNAAACATGTCTTATGAGAGTATGTGATCTTTTAAAGCCTTTCAAAAGAAAGGGATTATAATCATAATAAATGCTATCAAGATCCTTATGGTTATGAGTTTTGAAGGGGTTTTGAGTTTTGAGGGTTGCTGCTATTATGTAAAAAAACGATAAAAAGTAAAAACGTTATTTTTCAATATGTTAAGATTTTACAGACCTTTAAAAAACAACCCATATTGATAACACAACCTATAAATTCAACTAATAATATACGTTTTGAGGGGGTTTTGACGGTTTTTACACCTTCAAAACCTATAAGCAAAATGAATATACATAACTCTCTTTAAACAAAGCTTTTGATAACAATAAAGCACTCATTTTAGATTACGGTATAATCTCTTAAAGGCAATGTAAAAAAATCTAATTCACTTTAAGAGTGGATTTCTTAAATTTTGCAAAACAATCTAAAAAAATTATTTAAAAGTTCAAATCGTATCTTTAATTTGAATTATAAATACATTATTAGACTTTTGCATTAATCAAAGGTTTATGATGATGAAGTTTTTTATTTTACTTTGTTTGTTAATACTCACAGCTTGTGGTCCTATAACACATTTGAACGGAATTGTTGATCCAAACTACAAGGGACGATTTCAAACGAAAAAGATGGTCATAGGAGGTGTTGGCATGTCTATTTCTGAGCAAAAAGCACTTGAAGACACCTTTGAGAAATCGCTTGCTAAATACAATGTACAGATATTGAGAGGATTAGAACTTTTCCCTCTAACTCGTAATTATTCCTATAACGAGAAAGAGGAAATTATAACAAATAAAGGCGCAGATGCACTCCTAATAGTTAGCGTTGATAATCGTGCTATATCGCAGACATATATCCCGCCAACGTATCATCCGGGAACCTCTACAAGTACTATTTCGGGATTTGGAAACTTTGCTACCATAGAAACTGAGACGACACCAGGTTATGTGACCGGTGGATATAATATTAGTAAGC
>NZ_JBHIPR010000026.1:0-1378 GCF_042196145.1 Bartonella sp. AP258QHHD | reverse complement strand
GATCTCTCCCCCACATTTCTATGGAAAAACCTCTAAACAAAACTGTTTAGCCCGTCAATGGTTAATACATCAATATCCCCATAAATATAAAAGATAAATTTGCTCAACCATATCCCCTTGCATTCATAGAGTGAACCTTTAAAGAACGCCTTATCTATAAGTTTTGAAGGTTTTGAGTATTTTGAGAAACCTTCAAAACCTATCTATAAAATGCGTGGTAAAATGTATCAAAACACTCATTCTGATATCTTAAAGCACATGCTTCATTTGTCTTTTTTCCATAAAATAAACAGCAAATTTCACTATTTTTCTGATCTGACCCCGTGTCATGGGCTTTGGATAAACCGCATTTAAAAAACTTTTTGAAAAAAATTTATCCGCTTTTAAATGACTTTACCTCACCTGATACTCGCTATTTATCCTAAATAGATTTAATTGACGTCATTATTAAAGCATTAAAAGATTTTGCTGATATCAAAGCAGGTACCTTAGGCGGCTTTATTGAAAAGGAAGATAACCTCTCTCATGAGGGCAATTGCTGGGACTATGATGAGGCTCTTGTGTTTAAAAATGGTCACGTTTATGAAAATGCAAGGGTTTATGGCAATGCTAGGGTTTATGAAAATGCCAATATTCATGGCATTGCTGTTATTCGTGAAAATGTCGGCGAGTCTACTAAAATAAAAACCTATACTGAACGTCTCTCTCCTTATGGTGAATTAGAGATTGTCTGGGTCTAATCAATAAAGCGGTGTAAATGAAAGTACAGGCGTGGCGGGGGCGCTCCTCTTTCAAATTTTCCTATTCCAAATTTTAGCAAACGTTTATCATATTAGATTGTGAGGGTATCTTTATGTGCAAAAAATACCAATTAACAAATGAAATCAAACAAATTAAAGATAGAATTACTAAGAAAATTACAAACCTTTATCGCATTAAAGCTTTAAAAGACTTTGATGATGTCAAAGTAGGTGATCTGGGAGGCTATATCGAAAAGGAAAGTAACTTATCCCATGATGGCAATTTCTGGGTGTATGATAATGCGTGGGTTTATGGCAATGCCAAGATTTCCTATCATGACAAGGTCTGGGGTAAAGCCTATGGCAATGCAAAATTAAACAGTCAAAGTAAGTGTCGTTCCAAAAAAATGTAAGGTTTATGAAAACGATAATGTTGTCAATATAACTGATAAAACAGAATAAAAATAGATATGGGGGGCGTGCCTTTTTATGGTGTATAAACGCATATAAAATGCATTGCTATAAACATATCATAAAAGAGAGAGTAAAATAAAAGAAAGCCGTGCCAAGTGATATGACGCGGCTTTCAAATAGCGTTTCTTATTGATTAAAATGAATCATCCACAATGGAGTAATGA
>NZ_JBHIPR010000025.1:0-2158 GCF_042196145.1 Bartonella sp. AP258QHHD | reverse complement strand
ATGAGCAGGCATTTGTAGCACAGCATGGAGCAGACAAAGAAAATAGCAAAATTAAGTTTCTTGCTAATGGAGATATTTCTGCTAACTCAACCGATGCTATAAATGGTTCGCAACTTTATTTGATGAGTAATCAGCTTGCTGCATATTTTGGTGGTGGCGCTGGCTATAATAATGGAGAATGGACTGCTCCTACTTTCAAGATAGCACAATTCAAGGCTGACGGGAGCTCTGGTGAAAAGAAGGATTATCATAACGTTGCCAGTGCTTTTGACGGCGTAAGTGAGAGTATGTCTAAGATAAACGACCGTATTCAAAGTGTTGAAAACAATGTCTCGTCCAATGGTTTAAATTGGAATGAGCAGAAAAAAGCTTATGACGCTAGCCATGATGGTCAACCAAGTAAGATTATCAATGTAGCAGATGGTAAAATTGCAGAAGGTTCAAAAGATGCAGTCAATGGTGGACAGCTTTGGGAAACAAACGAACGTATCACTGGCGTTGAAAAAGATATTAAGCATATTGAAAACAGAGTCGACAATATTTCCACTACGGTTACGAATATTGGTGAAACGGTTTTCAATATTGAAGACAGAGTTGATAATATTGAGAACACGGTTAATAATCTTTCTGATGGTGCAGTTAACTATGATAAAGATGCTGATGGTAAAAAAACCAATAAGATCACTCTAAAAGGTGGCAACGAAAGTGAACCTGTTATGATTGATAATGTTGCCAATGGTCGCATTGAACAAGGTTCGAAAGAAGCTGTGAATGGTGGTCAACTACATGATTACACTCAGCAACAGATGAAAATTGTTCTCGATGATGCAAAAAAATATACGGATAGTCGGGTGGATAATATTGTTATTAATGCCATTGATGATGCTGTTGATCGGTCTGACCGATATACAGATATGAAGTTTAATATTTTAAGTTATGACATTAAGAGCGTACGGAAAGAGGCAAGGCAAGCAGCCGCCGTTGGTCTAGCAGTATCCAACCTACGTTACTTTGACGAGCCGGGATCTTTGAGTGTCTCATTTGGTAGCGGCGCATGGCGTGGACAATCCGCATTTGCTCTTGGTGCTGGTTATACATCTGAAAACGGAAAAATCCGCTCTAATCTCTCTGCCACGAGTGCTGGTGGTCATTGGGGCATAGGTGGTGCAATCACTCTGAAAATAAAATAATACGAACAACGAAAATAGAACAAAACATCCACCCTTATTTATTGAAATAAGGGTGGATGTTTTTTTACAGACGGACAGTATTTATCTAGAGATAAGCATAATATTTGATGAGGCTATAAACTGTGAGGTTTTATAGAAGATTTTTCTATATTTTGTTGAAAAAAGATCACAGTAGAATCCATATTGCTAAAAAGTTATATTTTTATGTTGCTATTTCCTTGAACAGCCTATAGCTGTATGAAAATGTATATTAGTAAGACTCATTTTGATAAAATAATTCAAAGGGGGAAAAGTAGTGCGTAAAGATAAAAGGTACATCACAGGACCGCGCATATATCATTATATGATATATTAAAAAGAAAAAATCCAACTAAAAAGCCAGTTATCCAAAGAAGAATATATTCCGGACATATTACAATTTCTTTTTACTTTACTTATTATTAATAAAACCATGCTTTCTAATAAAAATAAAGTCTATAATTAGGAAAATACATACTAAAACCTAGTACAAAGGATTTTATAGTAACCACTACCAAGTAAAAAGTAATATTAAATATAAAGCCCCCTTTTTAGTTAGAAAAAAAGCACACTAAAAAACTTAGACTCTAAATGTGTCATCTTTATGTCCACAAAACATAATCAAAAAGACAAACATTTAGGTCTCAATACAGAGAGCGCAAACAAAACAAAACTAAAGACTCAAAATGTTCACACTCTAAGCAATGATCGTCTACTCTAAATTCCAAAGACATCAATAATGCTAAAATGTGTCTTTTTTATGTTTTGGAGGTGTTTTTAAGTTTTTTCATTGGAGAGTTTGTTATGAAAAAATTATATGCCCCACAAGCTGCGAGTGAATTAAAACGTTCTCGTTTTTCTTTTGTTAAAGTTCTTTCGTTGGCTATAGCGGCTACATTCTTATCGAATGTTACGCCTGTTTTTTCAGCAAATCCTGATTTTAGAAACAC
>NZ_JBHIPR010000024.1:0-1140 GCF_042196145.1 Bartonella sp. AP258QHHD | reverse complement strand
GAAGCAAAGAGTGATTCCTTGCATTGGAGCGATACTGCACATGCTTTTGTAGCGACGCATGGAGAGAAAGATAGCAAAAGTAATAGCAAGCTTACATCTCTTTTAGATGGTTCGATTAATGCTGGTTCCACGGATGNATATTGCTGAAGCAAAGAGTGATTCCTTGCATTGGAGCGATACTGCACATGCTTTTGTAGCGACGCATGGAGAGAAAGATAGCAAAAGTAATAGCAAGCTTACATCTCTTTTAGATGGTTCGATTAATGCTGGTTCCACGGATGCCGTAACGGGTAATCAGCTTCATGCTCTAGGTAGCAGTGTTGCAAAATCTTTAGGTGGTAATGCTAAGTATGAGAATGGCACGTGGAATGCTCCTACATTCAAGGTTAAGCGATTTAATTCTGATGGTGATGTTACTGATTCGACTTATGATAGTGTCGCGTCTGCCTTTGCCGGTGTTGGTGATTCTATCACGAATATTAAAAATGAGATTAGCAAAGAAATTGCTGGTGAAAAGAGTGATTCTTTAATCTGGAGCCAAACCGCGAATGCCTTTGTAGCGACGCATGGTGAAGAGAATACGAGCAGCAAGATAACGTCTCTTAAAAATGGAGACATTAGTAGAACGTCAACGGATGCTGTAGCGGGTAACCAGCTATATGCCCTAGGGAGTAGTGTTGCAAAATCTTTAGGTGGTGGTGCTAAGTATGAGGATGGTAAATGGAGCAAACCTAAGTTCACGGTTAAAACAGTAAAATNGCCTTGTTGTGGGATAAGTCTAAAGGTGCGTTTGTAGCGACGCATGGTGAAGAGAATACAAGCAGCAAGATAACATCGCTTGCCAATGGATCTATAACTAAAGACTCAAGTGATGCTGTAGCGGGTAACCAGCTATATGCCCTAGGGAGCGGTGTTGCGAAGTCTTTAGGTGGTAAAGCTAAGTATGAAGGTGGCACATGGACAGCTCCGACTTACGAGATCTCTCATATTTCTGCAGATGGTGATGTGGGAAAGACGAGCTTCAATGATGTTGGTAGTGCCTTTGCGGGTCTTGATACGAGTGTCAAGAATGTGAACACTCATCTGTCTAACGAGGTTAAAAAGTTTGATGAAAAACTAAGTAATATTACTCAAGCGGTT
>NZ_JBHIPR010000023.1:0-43855 GCF_042196145.1 Bartonella sp. AP258QHHD | reverse complement strand
TTTTGCCAAGTTTGAGAGAAATCAAAAGCAGCAGCAATGATATTTTTCCATTTGGTGATGGTGGTGGTATCAGCACCAAAATAAACCAAGACGTGTGCGCCAGTCATGGTAAAGCGCAACACACGTAGAGCAATGTTAAAAGCCATCAGGGCGGCAATGGTTTTGATAATGGCGCTTGTTAAAACGGGATGGTCCTTGCCCCATGCCATTTTACAAAACGCGCATTTAATGGTAAAAAATAACCATAAAAACAATAAATTATCACGTATTTCTAACTAATCTCACCTCTTCCCACTTAGTACAAAACCTAATGTCAAACTACATCCAACGGAGTTTTGTATAGTATGTAGCCTTTCGGAAATTGTGGCTTATCAGCGGATTCTGTATATTTTTATATTTCATTCGTTCAAAGAAGACACTGAGCACTCAAAGAACCCTCAACGCTCTATTAAAGCCTTCTCTCATTTTTGCTGTCAAAAACTCATTCGATACATAATGTAGGTAAGAACAATCAATTATCACATATCCACTCTAATTTCACCTTTTTCCACTAAATATAAAATATTAAAAACACTACTATTCTTATTTATATTATATTTTTTACTTTATTTTATATAACTGTATTTCTTTAATTATACATCAAGAAATATTAAAATAAATGAATATTGATATAAAATAATATGTACCATTAATAAAAAACTTATTTTTAAAATATAATTATATAAAAATACATTATGAAATAAATTTAATATTACATAATTAAACATAAATACAACTTTAAATTTGACAAAAAAAGCAAAACAAAATATCAAAGTGCTGTGTTATTAAAATAAAAGCAATATCTATTTCCACTTCTGCTTATGAAGTTAGCAGGAAAATGAATGTTGGGGGCTTTAAAAGGAGTAGACTGATGCCTAAAAAATTTCTTCTATCCTGCACAGCAATTGTGGCAGTTGTACTTTCTGGTATCAATCTTAATGCACAAGCTAAAAATCTTGAAATTTCAGAAAATAAAAAAGAAGTTTCCAACGAAACCTACGAAATTATTCACGCAAAAGAAGGTGGTCAAATTATCGGCAAGCATTTGACGATAATCGGAAACAAAAAAACAAACACCAACATAGGCACAAATGCGCACGCTATAACAGCTGAAGGTTCTAACACTGCGATTGAATTACTGGATGGTACAACCATTAAAGGAACTGGTTCTAGCATTTTCTTCGGTCTTGAAGCAAAGGATGGTGCTACACTGAAAATGACTGGGGGAACTATCACAGTTTCCAACACTGGCACTAAATTCTTGAACAGTAAGAATGCTGAAAACAAGCTAAAAGATATAATAATATCAAGTGGCAAAGGCAAAGCTCCACTAACTTTTGCAATATTTGCAGACAAAGACAGTGAAGTCACTTTAGAAAATGTAAAAGTGACTAAGGCAACGAATAGCGTTACAGCAAATAATAAATCTGAAATCACGATATTGGGAGGATCATTTGATGCCACAAAGGCAGCAATATCTGCTTACAATGGCAGTCGCGTAACTCTAACTAACAATGTTCAAACTACATCATCTCATGGCACTGGACTCCATGCAACAGATTCAGAAACCACAATCGAAATGACGGGAGGAAGCGTAATCACAGAAAAAATGGCGTTGGTTGCAGAAAACGGTGGACATATCAAGGTCACGGATGTTGCGTTAACTGCGACGAATGATAAAATCGGAACAGTTGTCGCCGGCGGTCCGAACAGCGTGATTGAATTGCATGGGAATACAACAATTAAGAATGCTGTAATCGGTCTTCATGCACAAAACAGTGGAATGATTAAAATGATCGGAGGGACCATTACAGCTTCTGCAACCGGCGCTGGTTTCTATAATAGTAAGAGCAATGGAAACAAGCTAAAAAATGTGAAAATATCGGGCAGTAACCATAAAGAGCCTAAAATCACAGGAATAGGTGCCGACAAGGAAAGCAACGTCACTTTAGAAAATGTAACAGTTACGCAGGCAAAAAGTGGCATAGTTGCAAATAATCATTCTAAAGTAACGGTTTCTGGAGGATTATTTGAGGGCAAAAACGTAGGGGTATACGCTGGAAACGGCAGCAACATTACTTTAACCAGCAATAAAAAAGGTAACGTTCAAGTTACATCAACATCATCGAATAGCAAAGGACTCTACACAAATGGTTTACATTCTACCATCACAATGACGGGAGGAACAGTAACCGGAGAATTAGCGTTGGTCGCAGAAAACGGTGGACATATTAAGGTCACGGATGTTGCTCTAACAACAAATGAACATGGGGGCAAGGTCACTGATGTTCCTATAATAGGCGCAGGAGTCAATAGCGCTAATAGTATGATTGAATTATATGGCAATACAACGATTAAGAATGCTGGTGTTGGGCTTGTGGCAAGTAACGGTGGCGTAATTAAAATGATTGGGGGGACTATTACAACTTCTAAAACTGGTGTTGGCTTCGTGAACAGTAAGAGCGCCGAAAGTAAACTAGAAAATGTAATAATATCAACCGGTAAAGATAAAAATTCAGGCAAAGGAATTCTTCTAGAGAAAGAAAGTGGTCTCACTTTAAAAAATGTAAAAGTGACTCAAACAGGCAACAGCGTAATTGCAAATAATCGTTCTAACATAACAATCTCTGGAGGATCATTTGATTCAAGCTATGCAACAATATGTGCTCAAAACGGTAGCAGTATCACCTTAACGGACAATGCTCAAATTACGTCACATGATGAAGCAGGCCTCTATGCACGAGACTCAAAATCCACAATTACAATGACAACAGGAAACGTGACAGGAAAATATACAGCCTTAGAAGCAGACATAGGTGGCCATATTACGGTTACAAATGTTGCTTTAAAAGCAACTAATAATGGCAGTGGTGTAGCTGCTGGTGCAGCTGCCTCTGGCTCTAACAGTGTGATTGAATTGCTTGGCAATACAACGATCAGTGACGTTAAAATCGGAATTGATGCGCAAAACGATAGCACAATCAAAATGATCGGAGGAACCATTACTGCTTCCGAAGCAGGCGTTCACTTGTTAAAAAACAAGAGCAATAACAAACTGAAAGATGTAACGATATTAAATCGTAAGGATAATGCACTACTAATCAATGCAATAATTGCAAGAAGAAGTGCCATTACTTTAGAAAATGTAACCGTTCCGCAAGCAATCAATAGCATAATTTCAGATAATGGTTCTCAAATAACAGTTTCTGGAGGATCATTTAACGCAAAAGGTGCAGCAGTATCTGCTATAAACGGCAGTACTATTACTTTAACTGACAATGCTCAAATTACATCATCTGATGACAGTGGGCTCTATGTAAAAGATTCAAAATCCACCATCACCATAACGGGAGGAACAGTACAAGGTAAAACTACTGCATTATTTGCCGGAAACGGCGGACATATTAAAGCCACGAATGTTACTCTAATAACAGCAGATAATAACGGATTCGGTGCGGAAAGCCAAGATGTTGGCAGTTTAGTTGAATTATATGGCCATACAACGATTAAAAATGCTGAGATCGGACTTTATTCAGAAAATGGCAGCACAATCAAAATGAGTGGAGGGACAATAATTGCCGAAAATAGTGCATTTGTTGTAAATAATAATGGACATATTGATGTAACAAATGTTTCTGCCACAGCAGAAGATAGAGGTATCGCATTTGAAAAGTCTAAGAACAATAGAACATCAGAAATCAATTTAACCAATACAAAACTTCATATTAAAAACGGTACTGGAATTAATGCAAATGAATCAATTGGTAAAGCCAATCTCAAAAATTCAGAAATCCGTGCCAATGTTTTATTAGTAACCGAAGCTTCAACGATAAAAAATGATTTCACTTTTACACTAAACGCCGATCGCTCCATCTTAGACGGCAAAGTGAGCACTGAAAAAAAATTCAAAACAGTCTTTGATTTGCAAAACAATACGAAATGGACATTGAAAACAAGCACAAATAAAAAAAGCCAGAACAAAAAACTGCTTGATATTGCTCAAAGAGCACGTTCTGATATTTCTGTCCTTAACATCAATAACAGCTCTATTGTTTTTGAAGAGCCAACTGAAAATCATTATCACACGTTGCACATAGGATCTGGCAGACCAAATACTAAAAAAGTCTACAATGCTACAGGAAAAGCAGAAATTCATTTCAACGTCGAATGGAGTGATAGTGCTGCCATAAACAAACAAAAAGCTGACCATCTTCTGATTCACGGTGATGTTTCAGGTACTACACTGGTTTATATCACTGGACATTTAGAAAAGAACAATATTAAAGCAGACGCTTCTGCTCTTACCAGTGCACGTGGTCTTTCACTCATTCAAGTTTTTGGGAAAGTAAATCAAAACTCTTTCAAACTTGCACAGGACTATATCACAATAAGTGGTTCACCTTATAAATATATACTGAAAGCTTATGGACCAAAATCAAACCACAGTAAAACAAATGCTGAACAAAACCTTTTAGGAGAAAATAAAAATTTCTGGGATTTTCGCTTACAACCAGTACTGCTTGATAGCGACTCAAAAGTAAAAACCATCGTGCCATAAATACAAACTATTTGATCAAGCCCCAATGCTCTCTTGTACGCTGGATTGACCAATATGGCTAAGCAAAATGCAACTGTTAACCAATATGCGACATTTGTCTTAAGGAAAGAATAAGACAAACGGAATGGCTTTTTCTTATATACCTATGGAAAAACAGGAAGCTTATTTTTTGATAAGTAGTACTTCTAGTAGATATGGTTATAGCAGTGCTCATCTTCGTTATGCTTCTCTACAAGGAGGTGTTAACTTTGTCGCGCTAGAAGGGAAAAATATCTACAACACATTTTGGTCTTATAGAAACCTATGGACAACTCTCTTTGCACTCCAAAGAATATGCAAGACAGCAAGTAAGAGCATATTGAATAAATGGTCATTTCACTCACCGCCTATGGCAGTAAACAGCGTGACAGTGGTTTCTATCTTGATACGCTGTTTATCCTATGGATTCCTAAAGAGAAAGATCACCAATGCCCTCATTAGTACAACCACAAAATTGAAAAATGCAAAAATGTTGGCGATCTCCACAACTGTTAGCAAACAATTTGCAACGGGTATCCAAGGCGTAACATTCGAACCGCAGGCACAGCTTGCCTATCAACATTTGATGTTTGATACCATTAAAGATGCTGATAATCTGACCATTAAGATGCAAAATCCTTCTCAATGGATAATCCCGTGTTGGTGGACGTTTGACAAAAACCATTGCCACTGAAAACAGCCGTCCTATGTCTTTCTATGGAAAAGTAAACTTAATCAAAACCTTTGGTGATGATCAGACATTCCATATTGATAAGTATTATAAATGTGACCCCTCGGGAAGTTTCGTTGAAGGTGGCCCACAATTGTCCGCTAACCTCTCCCTTCATGGTGATGTCAGCTATCAACAAAAGCTTCAAAAACTGGTATAAGTGGTGCAAGCTTTTCAGGAGGAATACTCTATCAGTTTTAAATCAAGACTGTAAAAATAGCCTATTCAATTTAACAAAAAGGCAGCATATTGCTGCCTTTTTGGTTTATTATAAGCTGTTTTTAAGCGCTTTTTTAAATAGAGAACAGCGAAATATTTGAAGACAGTCATTGACCATTGGATGTTTTTTACAAAAAATTCTTTTTATAAAGAATAAAACTGTAAAAAAGAGAACAACCAAAAACAAAATGATATTGTAAAATAATGAGAAGCTTTTCTAGAAAATACAACATTACTATCGTTTGTTATTTCTCACGAATTTAATGCTTAAAATTCCAAAATAAAACTTTTGAACATAAAATGATAAGTAAAAAATAATGCAATAATATCAAACAAAGGGATGTATGTTATAAGTCACTCATATATTTCAAAATGGAAGTTCTAATAGGATTTAAAATATTACAGCTCAAACACTGCCCAGAAAATTCATACTGAAAAAATCCTATTATCCCCTTCCCTCTTAACAATGCCGCCAAACATCTCCAGAAACTTCAAAACAAATAAAATTGCATTTTCTCTTCTGTAAAATTGATCATGCTCTTTGCTCTCTATGGACAATAGGCTCTATACTTGCTTCAAAAAACTCCTTTGTATAATCGTGTTGCGCATGTAGATTACGCAATTCATCATTGCTAAGCTCTTCAAGAATAATCCCTTTATGCATAATTCCAACACGTTCACAAATATGTGCAACAACAGCAAGATCATGGGATACCATTAAATAAGTAAGCTTTTTTCTCACGCGCAGTGATTTCAACAAGTTTAAAATTTCAGCCTGTACCGACACATCCAATGCAGATGTTGGCTCATCAAGCAACAACACCTCTGGCTCAATAATTAAAGCACGTGCAAGAGCAATACGCTGACGCTGCCCTCCAGACAACTCATGAGGATAACGATAAAGAAATGAAGAATCTAAACCAACGGAATCTAAAGCATCCTCCACCCGCTCTCTTTGATTATCCATTCCATGGATTTTGAGCGATTCAGAAAGAACCGTATGGACCATTTTTCTTGGATGCAGCGAAGCATAAGGATCTTGAAAAACCATTTGAATACAGCGTAAAAAATCCTTACTTCTTTTCTTTTCAACTTCTTGTCCAGCAAAAAGGAATTTTCCACTATAATCTGGAATAAGCCCCACCAATGTATTCAAAATAGTTGACTTTCCACATCCGGATTCACCAATCAAACCATAAGCTTCACCACGCTTAATATGAAAATTAACATTTTTAACAACTGTTACTGCCTTATGCCTGTGCCCAAAAGTTACAGATAAATTAGAAACATCAATAATATTCTCACAATTTGTCATGAGGAACCTCCTCAACGCCATTAACAATCGTAGGATTATACAACCAATCAGGATCACGCTCAGGAACAGCCAAAATATCAACTGGATTATCAAGCCGTGGCAAACTCGCGAGCAACGCCTTTGTATAAGGATGACAAGCGTGAGACAAATCAGAAGCAGGCAACTCTTCTAAGACACGGCCCGCATACATCACCAAAATACGATCACAAAAATCAGCAATCATATTTAAATCATGACTAATGAAAATAAGTCCCGTTCCAGATTTTGTCACAAGTTCATCTAATACAGATAAAACTTGTCGTCTGACCGTAATATCAAGTGCAGATGTTGGCTCATCAGCAATAATTAAATCAGGTTTTGGAATGAGCATCATTGCAATCATCACGCGCTGCCCCATCCCCCCAGATATTTCATGAGGAAAGAGACGCATCACATGTTCAGGATCACGAATATGAACAGATTCTAACATAGATATGGTGCGCTCCCTCGCTTCAGCTTTTGAAACACGGTAATGAATACGGTAAGCCTCCATAATCTGTTCCCCGATCCGTATTAATGGATTAAGTGAATATTTGGGATCCTGTAAAATCATTGAAATACGTTTCCCACGGATTTTTCGCATCTGAGGTTCACTTGCGGCCAATAAATCAACATCCTCAAAGCGCATTTTTTTAGCTTTAACAATGGCTGCTTTTGGACTCAATCTTAGTATTGCGCGCCCAGTCATCGATTTTCCAGATCCGGATTCACCAACAATTCCAATTTTTTCTTTTCCAACAGAAAAACTAACGCCACGCACAACTTCTGAAATGCCGCGCGTTGTAGGAAAAGAAATACGTAAATCTTCTACTTCTAATAATTTATTACCCATTGCGTGGATCCAATACATCACGAAGACCATCACCTAAAAGGTTGAAAGCAAGACTTGCAAATAATATTGCACAGCCTGGTATTGCCGCCAACCACCAATTTGTCATCATAAATTCCCGCCCTGAAGAAAGCATCGCACCCCATTCAGGACTTGGAAGTTGAGCTCCCAACCCTAAAAAACCAAGACCAGCAGCCGTTAAAATAATTCCAGACATATCCAAAGTTAATCGTACAATCACTGAAGGAATACACATGGGCGCAACATGAAACAAAATAATTCGCCAAGCAGAGGCCCCTTGCAGGCGAACTACAGAAACATAATCAGAAGAACGTATTGTCAAAGTCTCAGCACGTGCTAAACGTGCAATTGGTGGCCATGCTGCAATTGAAATTGCAATAGAAGCATTTTCAATCCCTGGTCCCAATGCGGCTGAAAATGCAAGAGCTAAAATCAAACCTGGAAAAGCAAGAAAAATATCGACAATGCGCATGAGCACAGTATCAACCCATCCGCCCATATAACCAGATACAGTTCCAACAATAAGCCCTATTGGACCTACAATAACTGTTGTAAGAAAAACAACATAAAGAGTAATACGGGAACCAAAAACAAGGCGACTAAAAATATCACGTCCCAATTCATCTGTTCCAAAATAATGCGCCATAGAGGGTGGCTGCAACCGATGCCCCAGATCATTGCTAAGAAAATCATGCGTAGCAATCCAAGGAGCAAAAAATGCACATATGATAATAATACAAATAATAAGCAGACCGAATACAGCCGAAAAGTTATGAAAAAACTTAGCCAGTGCGTGATAAATTCTTTGTATGTTCGCTTGAATTATGGAGTTTGGAACAGGATCGTTTAACCAACTACCCAAAGAAGATGATGATTGCGATTTATGATGATTACTTACTGTCATATTCAACGTGTCCTTGGATCAAAAATGCGATAAAGCAAATCAGAAAATAAATTAATGGCGACAAAGATAAATCCTACAAGTAAAGTACATCCTACAACTGCATTCATATCTCCGGCTAAAAGAGCATTTGTCAAGTAATGTCCAAAACCAGGCCAAGCAAAAACTGTCTCCGTTAAAACAGCCCCTTCTAATAAAAAAGCATAAGAAAGTGCAACAACGGTAATAATTTGAACAGCAGCATTTCGAAAGGCATGCCCCCAAACGGTTCGCGCCCACGATAATCCCTTTACACGTGCAGTAATGATATATTCCTGATTAAGCTGCTCAATCATAAACCCACGAGTCATACGGCTAATATAAGCCATAGCACCGAAAGCCAAGATCAAAGCAGGCATAATAACGTGACTAAAAACATTACCAAAAGCCTGCCATTGTCCTTGGCTTGCAGTATCCCAAAGGAAAAATCCTGTTTTTGGTTCAAAAGAATATTCATAAAGAAAATCAAGTCGTCCTGGGCCACCAACCCAGCCAAGCTTGGCGTAAAATATTAACAACGCCATTAATCCGAGCCAAAATGTTGGAGTAGAATAACTTACAAGTGTAAAAACACGGACAACATAATCAATAAATGAATCGCGATACATTGCTGCAAAAACACCAAATGGAATTCCAAGACTTGTGCCAATAACAATAGCAACGGTTGCAAGCTCTAATGTTGCAGGAAACACACGCATAATATCGGCTAGAACAGGTCGCCCAGAAGTTAAAGCATCTCCAAAGTCAAACAAAAATACATTATGAAGATACTTCCAATATTGGACAATCAACGGCTTATCAAGACCCAGCTTATAATACATTGCATCATAAGCTTCCTGACTGATATTATCACCAAGAATAGACAGAACCGGATCTAGAGGAAGAAGATGACCAAGAAAAAAAGTGATCGTCACCAACCCAAGCAATGTGATAAAAACTGAAATAAGAAGTTTCAATCCTTTGCATAAAAAATCCCATAAAAATAATTTTTTCTGCTTTTCTGATACAGCTCTTTCAGTCTCTGAAAGTGGCAAAACCATTATAAAAATCCCCTCTGTAGCGACAAAACATAAAGCAAATACTTTTTTATATAACAAAACAATCTCTTATTAAGCATGTTCTACAATCCTTTTCTATAACATGCTTCTTTTTATTTTTCTGCTTCATTGTAATAAAGTCTATAACTGTTCCAAATCCATTTTTTGACATCAGGCCCCATACCAACGGTATAATATGTCTGAAATAAATAAACCATAGGACCATGCTCTAGCACATAATGCTGTAAAGTACGATATTGCATGATACGCTTATTGGGGTCTTTCTCAAACAAAGCATCCATCACCATGTTATTAATATTTTCATCATAATACCCAGCGCGCCAAGCTAAATACATATTGTGCTTTTTTGTAAATGTTGGATCAGGGTTAAACACGTGATTTAATGAAGCAGGATGTCCATCAGGATCGGCACTCCCCCACCCCATAATAGCAGTATCATAATTTCCACCACGTACACGGCTCAACAATTGATTTTGTGCCATTTTTTCAATTGTAAGCTCAACACCAATTTTGCGTGCATTGGCTTGAATAGACTGTGCAACAGACGACATATAACTAAGGCTTCCAACTAAAAGATTAGCTTTAAACCCATTAGGATAACCAGCTTCAGTAATCAGTTGTTTTGCTTTTTTCAAATCCAACTGAAAAGGCAAACCTTCTTTTTCATCTAAAGCACCTGGAACACCTAAAGACATATAAGTTGCCCGAGGAATAGCAATCCCTTTCAAAACAGTTTTTCCAAGACCTTCATAATCAACCAAATAACGAAGTGCCAATCTGACCTTTTCATTCGCAAAAATTGCATTCTTATTATTTAACGATAAGTAAATAATCTGCGGACGCAAAACACGACTAATTTTGACTGGGCCTCCTTTTTTTGCAAGATCTAAAATATCCTCTGAAGAAAGATCACGCACTATATCCACATCACCTTTTTCCAAAAGAAGTCTTTGACTTGATGAATCCGCTACATGCTGCACAACAATCTGCTTAATTTTAGGCACATCGCCCCAATAATGTTGTGTCGCCTCTAACACAACTTTATCTCCTGGAGACCAGCTCACCAATTTATAAGGTCCAACACAAGCTGTATGTGTTGCTAAATATTTATTCCCCATATCACCGTTAATACTCTGTGCTTCAATTGTTTTCCGATCAAGCAAAGCAGAAGCATAAGATTGTCCAATAACAGTCAATATGAGCTGAATAGGATAGGGTTTATCTAATTTTAATTGTAAAGTCTTATCATCAAGAGCCTGAATATTTGTTTCAATATTGTTTTTGGTAAACCCATAATCCATTAAAGATTGAGCATAGCTTAATCCTAATTTAATAATCCGTCGCATCGACCATACCAAATCTTGCGCTGTAGCCATCCTTCCATCATTAAACTTTAAATCATCACGAAGATGAAAGACTATTCTTTTGCCATTGTCTAAAACGTCCCAAGATTTTGCCATAGCAGGGCGAATTTTTGTAGGATCATGCTCATCATATTGCACTAACGCGCTGCAAATATTCGTTAATAACTCACTCGTCACAACCTCAACAGTTTGCGCTGGATCAAAACTACTAATTGAATCAATATTCCATGCCATTACCAATATATCTTTAGATGAGGCACTGAATGCCGTTGTTACAGCCCCATTAAAAAAAATGATTGAGCTTAATAAAATAGAAATTTTTTTCAATATTCTTTGTTTTCCCATTTTATCTCTTCCTTTTGTATTCTTCTACCTTTTCACACAAAGTGATTGTGATTTTGCTTAAATAGCATAGCATTAGACATCAATTTCATTTAATCAAACTAAGCATCTACAAAATAATTTTCTTATACATCAGTCTATATTCGGGATGCAGAGAATCTATAACCATAAACAAAGATCCTCCCCAATATAACTTTCTATATTCATCGCTCCCTATAAACGATCTTAATTATATACTGCTACTACATAAACATCCCTCACAGTTTCATCCTAAAAAAACTGAAGAGCTTTATATGGGAGAATATTTTCATCATGCAATTATGATTAAGCTCTTTTTAGCTTTGATAACACTAAAAAGACACACTTATTTTTCAATTTTACTATAAAAAATACGCGGTGCACTATTCCAAACCCATTTTTTGACATCAGGCGTCATCGCGACAACGCTATATTGTTGAAAGATAAACGCATAAGGTCCTTTTTGCATTAATTCACGTTGTAAATCAGCATAGAGTTGCGCTCGTTTTTGCGGATTTTTTTGAAACAACGCTTCTTCAACTTTTTGATTCATCTTAGCATCAAAATACCCATGCTTCCAACTAGGATAGGCTGTATTTCTAGCCTCAAAACGATTATCTGGATTGAAAATAAGACGTGAAGCCATGGTATGAGGATCCGCAGAATCATTATTCCATCCGATAAAAGCCGTATCAAAAGCTCGAGCATCCACTTTTGAAAATAACTGTGTACCTGCTACACGTTCAATTTTAAGACGCACGCCCGCCTGTGCAGCACTATCCTGGAGTGACTGAGCAAGTAACAAAGTATAAGGAGTGTTTGACACGAGAAAATTTGCCTCAAACCCATTCGGATAACCAGCTTCTGCTAAAAGCTGCTTGGCTTTTGCAATATCAAGTTTAAAGGGTTGCCCCTCTTTTTCATCCAAAGCCCCAAAGTTGCCAAGAGGAATAAAACTGGCCCGTGGGATACCAATCCCTTTGAGAAGCTTCTTGCCAAGACCTTCATAATCTATGAGATAACGCATCGCCAAACGTACTTTTTCCTTAGCAAAAATAGGATTTGTCATGTTGAATCCCCAGTACATCATAGTTGGCACTAACACTCTTTCAACTTTAACATCTGTTGTTTTTTGCAGATCTGCAAGATCTTCAGGTGTCAAATTACGAGCAACATCAATATCATGTTTTTGCAACAACAAACGTTGTGTTCCGGGCTCTGCAACATGGCGAATTAAAATCTGCTTCAGTTTAGGCGCTTGTCCCCAATAGTGAGAGCTTGCACGCAACAAAAGAGCTTCTCCAGGACGCCAACTTTTTAACTGATAAGGACCAACACAAGCAGCATGGCTTTTCAAATACTGATTTCCAAAATCGCCATCTTTTTCGTGTTTCATAATCGTCTTACGATCAAGCAAAGCTGTTGCACGACTCGCAACAATATTATTAAGAATGAGCTCTGCTGGATAAGGTTTATCAAATTTCATCACAACCGTTTTCTCATCGGGAGCTTGCAAAGCATCATCAACATTTTGCTCTGTAATTCCATATTCATTAAAAATTGCCGCATTACCCATCTTCAATTTGACAATCCGCTTCATACCCCAAACAAGATCATTGGCATTGGCTGATCGACCATCATTAAACTTCAAACCATCACGTAAATGAAAAGTAATCACCGTACTGTGATCATCACCTGAAACATCCCAATGTGTTGCTAAAGCGGGAACCATTTTAGCAGGATCATCTGTCGCAGTACTGACCAAATTATCACAAATATTGTAAATAATTTCACTTCCATAAACATCATTAAGTTGTGCGGGATCAAACGTACTGATTGCATCAAGATTCCAAGCCATCACAAGGGTATTAGCCGGTGTTTTTGCTGAAACTTGTTGTGCAACCATTGCCAATGCCATAAGAGCAGAAACAAGAGAGCTGCTACTTTTCAATATTGTTTTCTTCAAGTTCATAAACTTTTCCCTTTATTTATTTTTATCAATTAATGACGCTGAAATAATATAGCAAATTTATAATTATAACATTGAATAAATACGTTCTAATCGCCTATATTTTTAAACACCTACACAGAGTCATCTACTTGATAAATTCATTGACTTACGTCTCAATAAACCATAACGAACATGCAATATATGTTTTGCTAACCAGTATTACATTCTTTTCATAACCTCTTTGCATATGATAATGCACTATATCAGTTCTCTATTAATCATCAATAAGCCTTGTCGCCCCAAAAATAGTGAGCTTTAAAAAAATCATTACGCAAAAATTTATGAATTCATTATTCTATTCCTTTAGGCGACATTTAAAATAAAATATGCAAACTTTAAAAATAGTCATCCCCCTCAAACACTGTTTCAAGATACGGCGCATCTTTACTACATGACCAAAACGACACTGAAACAGCAGAAAGACATAAGAAAATATCTTTTCTAAAACGCTACCCCCCACAAAAATCTGCTTAATCTTTTGAAAACTAAGTGTCAAAAGTTTTACGTTTTTACCAACAAAACCAAACGCGTTAACAAAAATAAAGGAAAAATGAGAAGAAGCATTCCTTCCACGCTTTATCTTTTGAGAAATAAAGCTTACAATAAAAGAATATACACTAAAATGCATTCTCTCATTGATAAAAATAAAATTCATTAGACGTTTCCCCCCTAAAGACATAACGAATATAAACCCTTCTAAACTTTGGCGTGCATCATTGCTTTACCACTATAAAAATAGAATAGAAAACAACATACCGCAACAGAACTCTCGTTTCCAGCGGAAACATACAGAGATTCAACGAAGCAATGTAGTGGATACAAGCCTGCATGAGCTTAATCATCTTCCAAAAAATTGGAGCGCACACGCGGCAAGATCACTCTACTAATAGAGGAAAGCTATCAGATAATAAAACCCAACACAAGCAGCTTGAGTCATTTAACTTCAATTTTTCATCGCTGCATTTCATTTTATATTGCCTAGGTAAGCATTGGGCAATCAACCTACATATAAATAAATCAACAGTCATACAAGCAAAGAAAAACAATGCAACAACAGCACCCCATCTAACAACCACTTTGCATTCGTCAACAAACATGAATAAAATATTCATTAATTATAACAGTCATGTTATTAACGGAAATAAAAAAACTCTTCTGAACCATTACAAATACCAAAGACTGTTTCATAACACTGAGAGCTAGTAAATGTGTGATGGTGCCGATCTTCTCCTTCATAAGCGTAAAGATGGAGTGCACGATGGATTTACTGTCATAGTATTCATGAGCTGCGTCGCAAAATGGGCCTTGGTGTAACTAGATGTTTCTTTAAAACATACAAGACATCACCATGATCTAACTTCAGATACATAACAGTTAAGATATCACTCCTTTTTGCGTCTGTTTTTTCATCCTCAAAATTATACCTTTATCGTTTTTAGTGCCAACAACAATAGAAAATCATTACTATTGTATAGTTTGTATATTTCAATTATCTTATACAGCGGAATTGTATAACTTATATATTTGTTAAATAATTCAATTATTATCCTATTAATCATTACTCTTACAAAAGAAAGTTTGCCAATTTATCGACAAAAACATCCTTCAAGATGATCATTAACAATTCCTACGGACTGCATAAAAGCATAACAAATTGTGGGGCCAACGAATGTCCAACCACGTTTCTTCAAGTCTTGAGAAAGACGAAGAGAAGCAGGTGTCATAGGGTTAGCTAACAGTGTTTGAAAATCTATTTTTTCATAACGCTCCAATTGTGGTGGTTGAAAAGACCAAAAATAGTGGGACAAACTCCCCCACTCTGTTATAATTTCTTGTGCTCTCAATGCATTATTAAGCACTGATTGAATTTTTCCTTGATGGCGAACAATGTCTTTATTCTGCATTAACATTTGCACCTTCAGCTCATCATAATGAGCAATCTTTTCAAAGTCAAAGTGATCAAATGCAACGCGAAAAAAAGAGCGTTTTTTTAAAATTGTAAACCAAGAAAGCCCCGCTTGGAAACCTTCAAGACAAATTTTCTCAAACAAACGAATATCCTCAAAAATAGGCTTTCCCCATTCGGTATCATGATAAGCACAATAAAGTGGATCCGTTCCAGCCCATGCGCAACGAACTTTTTCATCCACTCCCTTAAGAAGACCTTCCGCAAGCATGGCATTAACCGTATTAAAAGAGAGTTCCTTGATCATCGCTTGGCGACTTTATCTGCTTGTGTTTTGACCGTTTAGAAAAAACAGGTTCTTGTGTTGCAACACTGATATCTCCATCAAAAAAGCGTAAATTTATTTGCCCTGTTTCAGGAAACTGAACCAATCGTTTAATGGGCTTATGATCTTTCCCCAAAGCCAAAACAAAACCGCGCTCCAAAATATTCTGATATGAAGTGCTTCTTAAAAGCCTAGATACTACCTCTAACCCAGCACGTTGTTTTTCCACACTACGCACAAAAGCACGCTGAAGACGTGCCGTATATTCCTTTGTATTGCGTTGTGCTTTTTCACTATTTAACAAACGCGGTGAAAAACGCACACCAAGTGCATGAAAAGAAAAACGTTTTTTATCGTAGCTTACACAAAGAGCACGCTGCAATCGACTTGAAGTTTCATCCAAACCACGCCGTGGTAAAGCAAAAAGTTGATCGGCAGTCGGAAGAGCTCGTAGAGTAGCACGCAATTTTTGTCGATAAAAATCCAAATAACGCGCGAGTCCCTTGCGCAAACGTGCATCAAGCGATGCCACCAGCACCTCGAGATCAAGCTTAACAGGAACAGCCCGTTCTGCTGCGGCGGTAGGAGTTGGAGCGCGCCAATCAGCCACATAATCAATCAAGGTCCAGTCCGTTTCATGCCCAACAGCAGAAATAACAGGAAGAGAAGATTCATAAACAGCACGAACAACAGCTTCGTCATTAAACCCCCACAAATCTTCTAAACTTCCTCCTCCCCGTGCAACAATAATAAGATCAGGTTTTGGAATAAGTCCACCTAGACCAAGAGCATTAAAACCTTCAACAGCAACAGCCACTTCCCTCCCACTTGTTTCCCCCTGAACACGTACAGGCCAAACCAAAATATGCAACGGAAAACGATCGGATATACGATGAATAATATCACGAATAACAGCACCTGTTGGTGATGTTACAACGCCTAAAATTCGAGGCATATAAGGCAAAGGTTTTTTCTTTTCTTCATCAAACAAGCCTTCTTCTAAAAACTTTTTCTTACGATTTTCAAGAAGTGTCATCAAAGCACCAACCCCCGTTGGTTCAAGAGCCTCAATGACAATTTGATATTTCGATGACCCTGGATACGTCGTAAGTTTACCAACAGCAACTACTTCCATCCCTTCTTCAGGAGGGAATTTGAGCTTTTCCATAACTCCACGCCAAATAACAGCTTCCAACCGTGCCTTATCATCTTTTAAAGCAAAATAAGCATGTCCCGAAGCATGAGTACCACGGTACCCTGATATCTCCCCACGCACCCGTACATAACCAAACTTTTCTTCAACAACACGCTTTAGAGCCCCTGCTATTTCGGAAACAGTGAATTCTGCCACATTTGTTACACCTGTTTTTTCACTAAACAAACTTACCATTTTTCAATTCTTTACGCCCGTTTCTGTGAATCTTTTTGAAACAACACATCTTTAAACTTTTGATTTATAGCTTCATCAAAATACCCATAACACCGGCTAGAACAGCTTATATTTTTAATTTCAAATCGATTATCAGGGTTGTAAAAAAACTTGAAGCCGTTGTACGGGGATGTCTAGAGTCATTATTTCATCCGAAAATTGTATCAATAGAAGTTAAAATATTCAATCCTAACATCCAAACAAACACATCTTCTATAAGAATTCCTGAAATAAAATTCTCTACACAACATAGTAATCCATTCCCGATAGAATTCAATGTATTGCAAAGTATTAAAGAGCTTTGCAATACATCAAATATATCATGACCATGTTTTTTATATTTTATAAACTTGATACCTTCTTATTTTTCAATTGCACTATAAAAAATACGTGGTGCACTATTCCAAACCCATTTTTTAACATCAGGTGTCATCGCTATCGTGTGATACGTCTGATAGATAAAAGCATAAGGCCCTTTCTGCATAAAATCACGTTGTAAATCAGCATACATTTGCGCCCGTTTTTTGGGATCTTTTTGAAACAATGCATCTTGAACCTTTTGATTCATAGTTTCATCCAAATACCCATGGCACCAACTCGCATAGCCTGTATTTTTAGCCTCAAGCCGATTATCTGGATTATAAATAAGACGTGAAGCCATTGTATGAGGATCCGCAGAATCATTATTCCATCCGAAAAAAATTGTATCAAAAGTACGTGCAGATAGTTTTGAAAATAACTGCGTGCCTACGAAGCGTTCAATTTTAAAACGTACCCCCACCTTTTTTGCATTGTCTTGGAGAGACTGAGCAATAGGCAAAGCAAAAGGATAAGGAGAGGCACCGGCAAAAATACTGGCCTCAAAACCATCCGGATAACCTGCCTCTGTTAAAAGTTGCTTTGCTTTTTGGAGATCAAGTTTAAAGGGTTGTCCCTCTTTTTCATCCAAAGCTCCAAGGTTACCAAGAGGAATAAAACTTGCACGTGGAATACCAACATCTTTGAGAAGAGTCTTACCAAGTCCTTCATAGTCAATAAGATAGCGCATCGCTAAACGCACTTTTTCATTGGCAAAAATAGGGTTTGTCACATTGAACCCCCATATGATCACGGATGGCTCTAACACTCTTTCAACTTTAATATCCGTTGTTGCTTGGAGATCTGCCAAATCCTCTGGCATCAGATTACGTGCAACATCGATATCGTGTTTTTGCAACAATAAACGTTGTGTTCCAGGTTCCGCAACATGGCGAATTAAAATCTTCTTCAATTTAGGCGCCTCCCCCCAATAATTGGAGCTTGCACGCAACAAAATTCCTTCTCCAGGGCGCCAACTCTCTAGCTGATAAGGACCAACGCAAGCAGAATGGCTTGCCAAATACCGGTTTCCCATATCACCATTTTTTTCGTGTTTCATGAGTGTCTCACGATCAAGCAAAGCAAGAGTACGACTAGTGGCAAAATGGCTAAGAATGAGCTCTGCTGGATAAGGTTTATCAAATTTCATCACAACCGTTTTGTCGTCCGGTGCTTGAAAAGCCTCATCAACGTTTTGTTCTGTAATCCCATATTCATTAAATGTCGCCGCAGTAGCCATCTTCAATTGAACAACCCGCTTCATGCTCCAAATAAGATCATTAGCATTCGCAGGACGACCATCATTGAACTTTAAACCATCACGCAAGTGAAAAGTAATCACCGTACTCTGATCATCACTTGAAACATCCCAACTCTTCGCTAAAGAAGGAACCATTTTAGCAGCATCATCTGTAGCAGAAACGACTAAATTATCACAAACATTAACAAGAACTTCATTACCATAACGGTCATTGATTTGTGCGGGATCAAATGTACTTATTGTATCAAGATTCCAAGCCATCACAAGCGTATCGGCAGGTGTTTTCGCTGAAACTTGTTGCACAAACATCCCCATTGCAAGAACAGCAGAAACAAAAGAACTGCCCTTTTTCAATATTTTTCTTTTCCCGTTCATAGAATTTTCCTTTTAAGATTTAAGGTTATTGTATAACTTCTCATGTGACAACATGCAAAAATGATAAGATCATGCTTAGAAAACACGCCTCCTAGAGGTAAAATATCAAAATCTCTAAAAGCAGCAGCCACTTTTCAAAAGCTCCTTCCCTCCCAAATACGTATAGAACAAACGAACATATGCAACGCAAAACGATCTGATTAAAATGAAGCTATCACGCACGATAGCACACGACATCACGGCACTTATAATTCAGAGCATATCAGACCAAAATCCTTCCTTGCTTCATTAAAAAGATTTCTTTTTCAAGTTTCTTCTTACGATTTTCTAAAAAGTATCATCAAAGCGCTACTCTAATTGCTTCAAAAGCCTCAAAACAATTTGATATTTTGATGATCCTGAATAAATTTTTTCGTAACCATTTTCACCCTTCTTCAGAAGAAAATTCGAACTTTATTATAACTCCGTATCAAATAACAGCTTCGAACCTATAGATTATCATATTTTAAGTCATAAGGAATGTAACCTGAGGTATGAGAAGAGTAGCTTGATGTTTCCCCACGTACCCGCATACAACAGTTTTTCTCACCAAAACATTTTATAAAGTCCCCATTTTTTCAGAAACACTAAATTTTGCTTTATTCGTTACACCTGTCTTTTGCAACAAACAAATTTATTACTTTTTATACATATAAATTGAAATATCAAATATTAATATCTATATACATAGAATTTATCGAAATAAATAACCTCTCTTCCCAATAGAATGTTTTGAAACAAAATTCTCTACACAACATGGTAATCCATTCCCGATAGAATTCAACGTATTGCAAAGTATTAAAGAGCTTTGCAATACATCAAATATATCATGACCATGTTTTTTTATATTTTATAAACCTGATACCTTTTTATTTTTCAATTGCACTATAAAAAATACGTGGTGCACTATTCCAAACCCATTTTTTGACATCAGGTGTCATCGCTACAGAAACATATGTCTGATAGATAAAAGCATAAGGCCCTTTCTGCATAAAATCACGTTGTAAATCAGCATACATTTGCGCCCGTTTTTTGGGATCTTTTTGAAACAATGCATCTTGAACCTTTTGATTCATAGTTTCATCCAAATACCCATGGCACCAACTCGCATAGCCTGTATTTTTAGCCTCAAGCCGATTATCTGGATTATAAATAAGACGTGAAGCCATTGTATGGGGGTCCCCAGAGCCATTATTCCATCCGAAAAAAATCGTATCAAAACCACGCGCATAAAATTTTGAAAACAACTGCGTACCTACAAAACGTTCAATTTTAAAACGTACTCCAACTTTTTTTGCATTGTCTTGGAGAGACTGAGCAATAGGCAAAGCAAAAGGATAAGGAGAGGCACCGGCAAAAATACTGGCCTCAAAACCATCCGGATAACCTGCCTCTGTTAAAAGTTGCTTTGCTTTTTGGAGATCAAGTTTAAAGGGTTGTCCCTCTTTTTCATCCAAAGCTCCAAGGTTACCAAGAGGAATAAAACTTGCACGTGGAATACCAACATCTTTGAGAAGAGTCTTACCGAGTCCTTCATAGTCAATAAGATAGCGCATCGCCAAACGCACTTTTTCATTGGCAAAAATTGGATTTGTCGCATTAAATCCCCATATGATCATGGAGGGCGCCAAAACTTTTTCAACTTTAATATCCGTTGTTGCTTGGAGATCTGCCAAATCCTCTGGCATCAGATTACGTGCAACATCGATATCGTGTTCTTCCAATAATAAACGTTGCGTTCCAGGCTCCGCGACATGGCGCATTAAAATCTTCTTCAATTTAGGAACCTCCCCCCAATAATTGGAGCTTGCACGCAACAAAATTCCTTCTCCAGGGCGCCAACTCTCTAGCTGATAAGGACCAACACAAGCAGAATGACTGGCCAAATATCGGTTTCCCATATCACCATCTTGTTCGTTTTTCATGAGTGTCTCACGATCCAGCAAGGCAGCAGTGCGATTAGTGGAAATATTGCTAAGAATGAGCTCTGCTGGATAAGGTTTATCAAATTTCATCACCACCGTTTTGTCATCCGGTGCTTGAAAAGCCTCATCAACGTTTTGTTCTGTAATCCCATATTCATTAAATGTTGCTGCATTAGACAATTTCAATTTGACAACCCGCTTCATACCCCAAACAAGATCATTGGCATTCGCAGGACGACCATCATAAAACTTTAAACCATCACGCAAGTGAAAAGTAATCACCGTACTCTGATCATCACTTGAAACATCCCAGCTCTTCGCTAACGAGGGAACCATTTTAGCCGCATCATCTGTAGCAGAAACGACTAAATTATCACAAATATTGTTAACCACTTCAATTCCATAACGGTCATTGAGTTGTGCAGGGTCAAATGTATTTATTGGATCGAGATTCCAAGCCATCACAAGCGTATCGGCGGGTGTTTTAGCTGAAACTTGTTGCACAAACATCCCCATTGCAAGAACAGCAGAAACAAAAGAACTGCCCTTTTTCAATATTTTTCTTTTCACGTTCATAGAATTTTCCTTTTAACGTTTATTGTATAAATTCTCCATGCAGCAAAACGTGCTTAATTTAAGTTTAGACGAACGATAGGCTCCTAAAGACCAAACTTTAAAATCTTCAAGAACAAGCACCTCTTGCCAATGACTCCTCTTGTCTACACTTATAAGCCAAACTAAAACATACAAAGGAAAACACTCTAATATACAATGAATGCTCACCAACAACAGAGCTTAATCACGATATCATAACGCCTACTATTGAAGACTATAAAACCTGTATTTTTTCTATCTTGTTAAGCAAGCTTGTCTCGTATTTCTTCCGGCGTTTTCTATACCATCAAAGCACTACCCCTTTTAGCTCAAGTACCTTAATAACAACGAGCCTTCATAACAATTTGACGATTTGATAAAACAGAAAAATTCGTTAGTTTGCCAAATGCAACGACTTTTATTCCTTCTTCAAAAGAAAATTTAATTTTTTCATCACTCCCCGTAAAATAACACCCTCCAAATGACATCTCATCATCTTTCAAAGCAAAAGAAAATATAAACACCATAAAAAACTGATATCCCTTGTGTACCCCCATAACAAAACTTTCCTTCAACATCGCAAAACCTTTGCACCTTTAGCACCACTAAATTCGGCGATATTTGTTACACTTCGTTTCTTTATGTTATACTCAGTTTTTTAACAAATAAATTGACCACTTTCTAATTCAGAAAAATTGAAATATCGATCTTAACATCCACTTAAATACACCTCTAATGAGAATGAAAAATATCTTTAAACGAATGTCTTGAAAAGACATTCAACAATATATCACACATTACCTATGATCTTCGGCGCATTGCAAAGCTTAAAATTTATACAATACGCCGAATATATCATGACGATGCCCTTTATCTATTGAACAGCATTGAAGACACTCTTATTTTTCAATTTTACTATAAAAAATATGTGGCGCACTATTCCAAACCCACTTTTTGATATCAGGCGTCATCGCGATAACAGTATATTTCTGAAAGATAAACGCATAAGGTCCTTTTTGCATCAATTCACGTTGTAAATCAGCATAGAGTTGTGCCCGTTTTTGCGGATCTTTTTGAAACAATGCATCCTGAACCTTTTGATTCATCGTTTCATCCAAATACCCATATTGCCAACTAGGATAGGCGGTATTTTTTGCCTCAAGCCGATTATCTGGATTATAAACAAGACGTGAAGCCATAGTATGAGGATCCGCAGAATCATTATTCCATCCGACAAAAATCGTATCAAAAGCCCGTGCATAAAGTTTAGAAAACAACTGTGTACCGGCCATCCGTTCAATTTTAAGACGTACCCCGGCCTTTGCGGCACTATCTTGGAGTGACTGAGCAAGCAACACCCTATAAGGAGCATTTGATACGAGAAAATTTGCCTCAAACCCATTCGGATAACCAGCTTCTGCTAAAAGCTGCTTGGCTTTTGCAATATCAAGTTTAAAGGGTTGCCCTTCTTTTTCATCTAAAGCCCCAAAGTTGCCAAGAGGAATAAAACTGGCCCGTGGAACACCAACACCTTTGAGAAGCTTCTTGCCAAGACCTTCATAATCTATGAGATAACGCATCGCCAAACGCACTTTTTCCTTAGCAAAAATAGGATTTGTCATGTTAAATCCCCAGTACATCATAGATGGTTCTAACACTTCTTCGATTTTAACATCTGTTGTTTTTTGCAGATCTGCAAGATCTTCAGGTGTCAAATCACGAGCAACATCAATATCGTGCTTTTGCAACAACAAACGTTGTGTTCCGGGCTCTGCAACATGGCGAATTAAAATCTGCTTCAGTTTAGGCGCTTGTCCCCAATAGTGAGAGCTTGCACGCAACAAAAGAGCTTCTCCAGAGCGCCAACTTTTTAACTGATAAGGACCAACACAAGCAGCATGACTTTTCAAATACTGATTTCCAAAATCGCCATCTTTTTCATGCTTCATAATTGTCTGACGATCAAGCAAAGCTGTTGCCGGACTTGCAACAATATTATTAAGAATGAGCTCTGCTGGATAAGGCTTATCAAATTTCATCACCACTGTTTTCTTATCTGGGGCTTGCAAAGCATCATCAACATTTTGCTCTGCAATTCCATATTCATTAAAAATTGCCGCATTACCCATCTTCAATTTGACAATCCGCTTCATACTCCAAAGAAGATCATTGGCATTGGCTGATCGACCATCATTAAACTTCAAACCATCACGTAAATGAAAAGTAATCACCGTACTGTGATCATCACCTGAAACATCCCAATGTGTTGCTAAAGCGGGAACCATTTTAGCAGGATCATCTGTCGCAGTACTGACCAAATTATCACAAACATTGCGAACAATTTCACTTCCATAAACATCATTAAGTTGTGCCGGATCAAATGTACTAATTGCATCAAGATTCCAAGCCATCACAAGGGTATCAGCGGGTGTTTTTGCTGAAACTTGTTGTGCAACCATCGCCAAAGCTATAAAAGCAGAAACAAGAGAGCTGCTATTTTGTAATATTTTTTTCTTCAAGTTCATAGACTTTTCCTTTTAAAGTTTACTATATAAATTTCCCACACAACAAGCACATGCTTAATAATAAGGTTAGATGATCCATAAGCGCCTCAAACAAAGTATTATTAAAACCTTCAAACAACACCACTTACCAACCACGGACTTCTACCCATGGCTATAAGCCAAGACAAACCAAAACATGCAACAACAAACACTCTGACATACAATGAATGCTCCCCATAACAGAGCCTATTCATGATGTCATAACGCCTACGATTGAAGACTATAAAACCACTATTTTCTCTCTTTTGTCGGGTAAGCTTGTCTCTTCTTTCCTCTCGCCTTTTTATGCCATCAAAAGACTCTTCTTTGTTAGCTTAAGCGCCTTAATAACAAAGAGCTCTACTAACAATTTGACATTTTAACAAAACAGGAAAATTCACCCATCAACCGACATGATCTCCTCCCCCTACAAGAGGAATTTTGAATTTTTCCATAATCCTCTGCCAAATAACAGCTTTTAAATTATATTTTATTTCTAAATAAAAGGAGCATAGGCTCCCCCTGATATTCCTTTACGCACCCACACATAACAAAACTTTTTTCCACATCGTATTTTTAATATCTTTGCTCCTTTAACAACACTCAATTCATTGCTTACATTTTTTCAGAAAAAAAGATCTTTTCAATGCACTAAGGTTGAAATATCTAAATATAATACCTATATAAGCATACCCTTATTAGAATAGATAGTCTTTTTTTAAGTAAACTGTCTTGAAATATTATTTCTATACACGACAATAATAAGTTCGTTACAAAATCTTCAATATACTAGAACTCTCACTCTGATCAGAAATGCTGAAACGTTATAAAATTTCTCTACAAATTCTCGAGACGAAAGGATATCCCTTCATTTAATAAAAGAAGCGCCATGAAAATATCGCAAAAAATGCAATAAAACATGTGTATATTTCAAAAACCAGCACCGTTAACCAGACTAAGGTGATAAACTCAAAAAGTAAGAAAAAATAAAAAAATGTTTTTCCTTTATGATAATAACATCGCTGTACCATGATAATACAATAAAAAACACGATCTTCGAAAGTATCTTAGAATGAAGCGAAAACAAAAATTATTAAATTCTTTTCATGCGTTTCTTGGAGAAAAATTAAGCCGCGTTAGTCTAAAATTGCTTATTCTTTCATTCTTCATTGGCATCGTAATGAATTTTTTGGGATGGACACCTCGAAACCTCATACAAAAAATAGTAGATTTTTTTCAATCACTATGGGAAGCAGGATTTATAACGCTTACAAATTTCTTCCATATAACTATGACAGGAGCTATTGTTGTTGTGCCTATTTTTCTTATCTTACGAATTTTTCATAAAAAATAAAAGCCTTAACATTTTCCTTGCGTTAATCTTTTCGAAAAATCAAACGACATAAAAATCCTGTAGTAATAGCAATAATCACTGCAACAATACCGTATAAAAAACGATACTTGTGCGCTGCATAAAAAATTGTATAGGTGATATGTGCTTTAACAATTTCAAGAGTCGTTGTTGCACTATCAATAAACTGTCCATCACGAAAAAGATAAGCACGAACTTTATAATGTCCAACTGGGATATTTGCTGGCAAACGAAAATGCGCTGTGAAAAGTGTGTCAGAACCAAAACGAACCCCACCCACTTCCTCATAATAAAGGCTTTTAGCTTTTTGCAATTTTATAAGTTCATCGCGAAAGATTTGTATTTTTTTCTGATCTTGTTCATCCGTCTGCAATGGCAAATAGAGTAATCCTAACCCTAAGCGTTTATAATCTTCAATGCTCGTAATATCGTCAATTTCACGTGTTGTGACCATAGAGTAAAAAAGAGGAACCTTTTTAAAAATAAGAGAATCTGTATTGACCCATACACCGGCATTGCGTTTTTTTTCTCGCATCACCATTGTCCGATCTTGTCCCTCCAAGCTTACAACAATATCATAACGGTTCTGTCGAGAATATAACGGATCAATATTTTCTAAAACACCAGCAATATAAAGATCACGACCAGCAAAATTTGCATCCACAGTAATCGTATTCGTTGTTACAATAATTTGGACAGTTTCGTGGTCAACTTGATCAATGAATGTAGCTGGCGTCCCAACATGTGACCATGTAGAAAAAGAAATAAAACAAAAGCAACCTGTAATGATGTATAAAGAAAATAATCTACCCATTTTTATCTCATAAGAATATCCAGAGAGAAAAGATTATCAGGGCGTATAAATAATTGAAAAGCAAGACGCATACACACAATCAACACTAAAAATGCAAGTGCCATACGCAATTGTTCAGCCTTTAACTTCCGTCCAACCCGTGTTCCATATTGCGCACCAATACTTCCTCCAAGCATTAACAAAAAAGCCAAGACAATATCAACGGACTGATTAGTCATACTTTGCAAAACTGTCGTGAAAGAAGACACAAATGTAATCTGAAAAAGTGAAGTCCCAATCACCACACTGGTTGGAACACGCAGAAGATAAATCAATGCTGGGATCATAAAGAACCCCCCACCAATTCCCATAATAGAAGACAACAACCCCACGATGAGACCAATCCCTAAAACTGGAATAATGCTAACATATATCATAGATGTCCGAAAACGCATTTTTAAGGGTAAGCGATGAATCCAGTTATGTCGACCAGCAAGACGAATATTGGCTTTTCCTGCCTTACGCTTGCGCATCATATCATACCAACTTTCAACGATCATCAAGCTTCCTACACTTCCAAGAAGAATCACATAAAGAAGCGAAATCATTAAATCTAATTGACCTAACTTTTTCAAAACAGAGAAAACCTGAATCCCGATTAAAGAACCAATCCCTCCTCCAATCGCCAAAAGAATACCAAGTTTAATATCGAGCGTACGTCTTCTAAAATGTGTAATTGCTCCTGTTACAGATGAAGCAATCATCTGGTTAGCACCTGTTCCAACAGCAATAGCAGGAGGGATATTATAAAAAATCAATAAAGGAGTGATAAGAAAACCGCCCCCTATTCCAAAAAGTCCTGAAAAAAAACCAGCAACGACTCCCATACCAATCAAGATCAGCATATTGAGTGACATTTCAGCAATTGGTAAATAAATACTCACTTACAGAACCTTCAAGATAATTTGAGGTTTTTTTACAATTAGAGAATCCTTCTCCAATTATCCTCTTTTCCAATAATCTCTGTTGCGTGTTTAAAAGGATAATTTTAGTTGCTATAGCTTCCGCACAAATACGAATGCGCAATACATTTCACATCTATTAACATCAACATCATAAAAATTAAAAAAAACGAGCTCCTTTTAAAAAGCTATAAAAACATAACGTTATCGCTACCACAAATGCAACGGTTAAAAAACAAAGAACACCTTTTTTTAGCAAATAAGATAAAAACGACACATGTTCCCGAGACTGCGTCCTTAAAGAAGAAAAATCATTCTCAATACAATGATTAGATGCCTGAGCACCCATCATACCTTTTTCTTCTATCACAGCATGCTCCACTACCCCCTCAACCTTTTTAAAAGAAGATTTCAGAGCATCACTGGGCAAAGGGCTTCTATCTTCTTGCTGCACCGTATTTTCAACATTTGTTTGGAGTGAAATTATGCTGTTTTCTTTCGAAAAATTTTGCACCTTTTGAAGTAATAAGCGTTCTTGATTTCCCTCACATTCCATGTGAGCAAGTTTTTGTACAACAGAATCAGGTGATTTTGAACGAGACACCCGTCGTGTTACCGCTGCTTCTTCTAAGCTTTTTTTTTCACTCTGCAAACTTTGAACAATTGTTTTAATCTGCTCTAAAGACTGGAAAAGCTTTTTTTCTCTTTGACGACGTATATAATGTTCAGCCAAAATGGCCCGACTAATATCATCTAAGTAAGATTTAAAATGCTCTTCTACCGAATTCTGCTGCATTAAAGAACGAGGCGAATGCTTCATTTGCATTTGCGCATAAACGGTGCGTAATTTTTGAGCAATATCCGACATCGTTACTTCTACAGAAGTATCCATTCTCTCTTTCTGTTCAATAAAAGAAGAGACTTTATCGTTCCTAACCTGTTTGGTCGCCTGGTCGATCGTATGACCCTTCGTATTCACAAACGCCTACCCCTCATTAACCTTTTTGAAAAGAATCGCAACAAATGATGAGAAAGTGTGCTCTATTTTAGTAAATAGAGCTTTAAGAACTTCCAAAAACTTTTTTGTTAGAAATATTTTCCCTAATCTTTATCTAAAATATTTGAAAGAAAGATCTTTAATTTTTCTATCTTCAAGATTTGAAGAGCAAAATCATTCCCCCATTTTTATCTTTTTCACTTAATTTTTCATTGCATAAAGGACCTATTGCACCATCATAAACAAAGCATAAGAAACTAAAAAAGAATATTCTCACAAGACAGTTTGATTTTTTTACTTTTTATTCAAGCAAATAAGGCAATTATGGCAATGCAAAAATATGAAGATTGAAAATGACGACGAGAAAGTACAAGTAAACATAAAAAAGCTTATACGAAAGAGAATACAAGTTATAAATTGAGACTTCATTCTAAACAATTTGGTTTCTTATGAGTATTGCTATAAACTTGTAACATACAAACAAAGAGGATCATTATGAAGATAATTGTCGCTGTCAAACGTGTTGTTGATTATAACATCAAGATACGCGTCAAACCGGATAGTACAGGCGTTGATCTGTCTCACGTAAAAATGTCTATGAATCCTTTTGATGAGATAGCCGTGGAGGAGGCCATTCGCCAAAAAGAATCCGGTAAAATTTCAGAAGTTCTTCTTGTTTCAATTGGCCCAGAAGCAGCTCAAGAAACTCTACGAACAGGACTTGCAATGGGAGCTGATCGCGCACTTCTTGTCACAACGGATCAAACACTTGAACCCTTAGCAATTGCTAAGATTCTCAAAACCATTGTTGATGAAGAAAAACCCGACATGGTCTTTTTAGGAAAACAAGCAATTGATGACGATAGCAACCAAACAGGACAAATGCTCGCCGCTCTTCTTGGGTGGGGACAGGCAACTTTTGCCTCACATTTTAACATAGAAAATGGGCATGCTACAGTTATTCGTGAAGTTGATAATGGAACACAAACCCTTTCTCTTCCCCTTCCCATGGTTATGACCGCCGATCTACGGCTCAATGAACCGCGCTACACCTCTCTCCCTAATATTATGAAAGCAAAAAAGAAAACCATTGAACAAAAAGCGCTGACTGATCTTGGCATCGATACGAAAGCACGCTTAACAATTTTAAGCGTTGAAGAACCCAAACCCCGTCAATCCGGTATTAAAGTGGCAAATGTAGGAGAGCTTGTCAGTGCGCTAAAACAAAAGAACTGCATTTAATATTCTCTCCACTAGAGTAAAAGCAACACTTACATAAAAGGGTAAAAACTTATGGCAATTCTTTTACTGGCCGATCATAATACAGAAGAAACAGCAAAAGTACTCACCGCTGCACGCGTACTCAGTAATGATATCGATATTCTGGTTTGCGGAGAAAAAATTCAAACGATAGCGGAAAACAGTGCTAAACTTGATGGTGTGCGGCAAGTTCTTATTGCAAAAGCAGACTATTTAGCCCATCAACTTGCCGAGCCTATGGCAGATACAATTCTCACGTTAGCAAATGATTATGATGTGATCATGGCAGCATCCAACAGTACTGGGAAAAATGTGATGCCGCGCGTAGCAGCTCTTCTTGATCTTATGCAAATTTCAGATATTACCGCCATTCTTTCACCCGATACCTTCAAACGACCAATTTATGCAGGCAATGCATTTGAAACTGTACGCACCAATGATTATAAAAAAATTATAACAGTTCGCACCGCTTCTTTCACCCCAACGCCTTCCCAAAATAATTCTGCTCCCATTAAAACAATAACACCAGCTCCCAATCCAAATCTTTCTTCTTTCGTAAAAGCAGAGACAAACAAAAGTGATCGTCCTGATCTCACCTCAGCCCGTGTTATTATATCAGGCGGGCGTGGTCTTGGTTCTCAAGAGAAATTTATGGCCCTGCTTCTTCCTCTTGCAAACAAATTAAATGCTGCTTTAGGTGCCAGCCGCGCAGCAGTGGACGCAGGCTATGCTCCCAATGATTGGCAAATTGGACAAACAGGAAAGGTCGTTGCCCCTGAACTCTATATCGCCGTTGGCATTTCCGGTGCAATCCAGCATTTAGCCGGTATAATGGATGCACAAATTATTGTTGCCATTAATAACGATGAAGAAGCTCCCATCATGCAAATTGCCGATTACACCCTTGTAGGTGATCTCCACCAAATTATTCCAGAATTGGAGAAAGCTTTATAAGCCATGAAAACACCTCTACATGACCAACGTGAAAGTATGGAGTTTGACATAGTCATTGTCGGAGCAGGACCTGCAGGGCTTTCTGCCGCAATTCGTTTGAAACAAATTAATCCTGAGCTTTCTGTCACAATTGTTGAAAAAGGGACCGAAGTTGGTGCCCATATTCTCTCTGGCGCAGTTATTGACCCCATTGGTATCGATACACTCTTACCAGAATGGCGAAATGACAATGATCATCCCTTCACAACCCCTGTTGCCCGTGACCAGTTTTTTTTTCTAAAGCCTCAAAAAGCTACAATATTTCCCAATATTCTGCATCCCAAAATCTTATCAAATAACGGATGTTATATCGTTTCGCTTGGAAACGTTTGCCGCTGGTTAAGCAAAAAAGCTGAAGCGTTGGGTGTTGAAATCTATCCTGGTTTTGCAGCAACAGAACCCATCATCCAAAAAGATAACGGAGCTATCATTGGTGTTCTCACCGGTGATATGGGGCTTAACAAAGATGGAACCCCTGGAAAAAATTATATGCCTGGGATGGCTTTATTAGCAAAATATACTCTGATTGCGGAAGGAGCACGCGGCTCAATTGCAAAACAACTGATACAACATTTTAATCTTAGCAAAAATCGAGAACCACAAAAATTTGGTCTTGGTCTCAAGGAGCTCTGGGAAATTGCCCCCAACAAACACCAACGCGGTTTAGTACAACATTTCACTGGTTGGCCCCTAGACAATAATACCGGTGGCGGTGGCTTTATTTATCACCAAGAAAACAATATCATTTCTGTCGGTTTTGTTGTGCACTTAGATTACAAAAATCCTTATCTTTCTCCCTTTGAAGAATTTCAACGTTTTAAAACACATCCAAAACTCTATAAAATCTTTAAAGGCGCAAAACGTCTTTCCTATGGTGCACGTGTTATCAGCGAAGGAGGTTGGCAATCTGTACCAAAACTCACCTTTCCTGGTGGGGCGCTTATTGGCTGCTCTGCTGGATTTGTCAATGTTCCTCGTATCAAAGGATCACACAATGCCATCTTATCTGGCATATTAGCTGCCGATAAAATGGCTACCGCTCTTGCACAAGGGCGTGCCCATGATGAGGTTAAAGAAATCGAAGAACAGTGGCGAAAAGGGCTCATTGGCAAAGATCTTTATAAAGTGCGAAATGCCAAACCGCTCTGGGCAAAATATGGGACAAAATATGGAATTAAACTTGCTGGTTTTGATATGTGGTGGCAACAACTGTTCGGATTTTCCTTATTTAAAACACTCTCCCACGGAAAGGAAGATTATGCATGCCTTGAACCAGCAGAAAAATTTCAACCCATTTCTTACCCAAAACCAGATGGCGTTGTAACCTTTGATCGCCTTTCAAGTGTTGCCCTTTCCAATACGCATCATGAAGAAAATCAACCTTGTCATTTAAAAATAGCCTCATTAAAAAAGCAAAAGGACTCTGAATATGCAATCTATGGAGGACCCTCTACACGCTATTGTCCCGCCGCTGTCTACGAGTGGCTAGAGGATAATGATCATCTGACTTATATGATAAACGCTTCAAATTGCATACATTGTAAAACATGCGATATCAAAGATCCAAACCAAAATATCACTTGGATCTGTCCGCAAGGCAATGAGGGCCCCTTCTATCCCAATATGTAATTCCCCAATGTATAATCATTGTTCATTTTCCTAAAATTGAAATATACAAAACGCAATGGATAAAAATATTTCCCTCAGATCAGAAATCTATCAATCACCTTCCTGCATACGTTCTTTCACAATGTAAAAAGAACTCTATTCTCATATAAAATACTCTCTTCACCGCATGAATTTTTTCAATAGAAAAACATAACATATTTTTATCAAAATTTTTTTATTTAAATGACAAAACAATAATAAATATATTCTTGACAATTCTGCGATAAAGGAACAGCCGCGGTTCTCGAAAACCTGAAGGAAAATAAGCCCGTTCTACTTTACCCCCTCTCCCATATGATCCAAAATGCTTTTAGCCCTCTCATAAGAAACATCAGTCGTTTTAACTAGCCAAGAGCAAAACCTACGGAGGTACAATTCAAGTTTATTTTTTCTCCTACACTTGCCAAGTAATGCTCACTCAAGAAAAACCACGAATGAATGTAGAAAAAACATTGTGAGATAAAGAGATAAAGAGCATGCTTGTTCAAGCCCTTTATAATGTTTCTACTGATAATGACACGAAAAAATCTTTAATCTCACATTAACCTTTTATTTTTGCATCAAGGATAATCGCCTTGCATCTAACCTTACCAATATACTGCAATGAATGTGTACAAATACCGTAAGAATAAGCAGATGCCAAGCCATGGAGACTATCGCTATTAGCAAAACACCTGATAAAAAACAAAATAGCTTTCATGACCACTCTATGACGCGTTTTATAGAGTTGTTTTTTTTTATAAAGCTTGTGCTTTCGCTATTGCTTGTAAATCAACATCCAAATTGAACACAAGTGGTATATTTAAAAGAAAGATTAAGGTGAATGAAAGCTCTGCACGCCGTTCCAGCTTTTGTAGCTAGAGCAAAAATATTGCATATTCTATTTGAGTAATCTCTGAAACGAAAATACAGCTTCATTTAGCAAGAACATCAAATCTGAAAGGAAAAAACTGTTTTCCTCTTTACTATCATCTGTCCATTCGGTTTTAAAACTTTCAAAAGCATCACAATATCCTCTAAAAAGAAGAGATAACGTATTGTCCCCGCTTTTATTACTTACGTTTTTTTATGGGAGCATATCCTTCAGAAAAAATAAGGTATCCAAAATTAAAGCAGACTTGTGTTGTTCAGTCATGGGCTTGTTTTTAAGAGATAGCTCTCATATCAAACAATAATTTTGCGACACTATCCGAAAAAGGTATAACGCAATCCTGTGAACGAACAGTTCCATATTTATGAAATAAAAAGTACAAGCTAACAGCATTATTTTCTCTGCGATCTCCAATGAGGCGATAATCTTTGTTTTAAGGAGGTTTCAAGATGCACAAAAATGATTTTGATTAATTGACTATAAGAAGAGCTGAGATAATGTTACGATATTTAAAGCTCCTAATTAATAGGCAAAATAATAAATTTTCTATTATAAATCAAATGTTTAAGATAAAATTTAGCCTTAAACTTTTCTAAGGTACTCATTATACTGTATACTGTTAAAGCTGTAGAGAATATGAAAAAATAAAGTATTTTGCTGATAAGAGCTTATATTTGATCAAGTCAGCTACCAGTTAACTGTATGTGTTTCAAAAGGGGCTGTTTACATTTGCTCAGAAAAACAGTTTGGATATCAATAGAATATTTGAAAAATCGGCGTTATGGAAATAATCTAAAAAGCTTAGCTTTTAAAAGAGCACAAACAAGCATGAGATTATAACATTGGGTAAAATTGTTTTTTGGTTCTCGAAGGAAAAACTTTATAGAAAATCATGGGGTAGATAGAATATTGGTTACATTTGGAATTTGTTTTACTGGAAAAAATAACGCGGATCAAAATAGATAATAATGTTAAATTAAGATATTAAATATGAAATTATCTTATTGTAGTGTAATCGATTATTCGAATAAGGTAAGCCTTTGTAATGATAAAAAATGTGCTGGTAAAAAATGAGCTAAAATGGCTTATGAGTATGGATAAAAATCTTGTGGTGAGGAGAATTTAATGAAAAGAAAAGAGCATGTGTGAAAAAGCATATTTTATAGGTGCGCATGCTTATTCTGCACCCGTTATAGAATCAGGGCTTTATCTTGTGGCAACACCTATCGGAAATCTTGCAGATATTACGCTTCGTGCTTTGCAAGTACTTGCAGGAATTGATATTTTAGCGTGTGAGGATACGCGAGTAACACGTGTTTTGTTGGAACGTTACGGTATTCAAAAAAAACCTTTTCTCTATCATGAATATAATGCGCAAAAAGCGGGTCCGAAGCTCTTAGCGGCTTTAGCAGAAAACAAAACAGTAGCACTTGTTTCAGATGCCGGAACACCACTTATTTCTGATCCTGGATTTCGATTGGTGGAAGAGGCCCGTAAAGCTGGTCATAAAATTATTCCTATTCCTGGAGCATCCGCTCTTTTAGCCGCTCTTATACCGACAGGGCTTCCTACTGATAGCTTCTTTTTTGCAGGTTTTTTGAGTGCACGAAAGCTACAGCGCCGAAAACGGTTGGAACAATTAAAAGAGATTCCAGCAACTTTGATTTTTTATGAATCACCGCATCGTCTTGTTGAAACTTTACAGGATATGGTCACTCTTTTTTCGGCTGATCGACCTGCTGCCATTTGTCGTGAATTAACAAAAAAGTTTGAAACAGTAGATGTTTCCAATTTGGGAAATTTGTTAGAAAATTACAGAAAACAAGCACATATTCGTGGGGAAATTGTTGTCCTTGTTGGAGAATCATCTTCTTCTTTAAATGTGATAAGTGATCAAGAAATTGATGAAATGCTATTAGAACGCGCACGGACACATTCTGCTGCTCAAGCGGCAGCTTTTGTTGCAAAAAAACCGGTTTTAAAAAGCAGGAACTTTTTCAGCGATTAATCTTTTTAAAAAATGCGTAAAATAATACAAAAAAAACGCAGACAAAAGTCTTTTTATCGAGGGATTCGTGCAGAAAAATTGGCAGCTTTGTGGCTACGTTGCAAAGGGTTTCACATTGCCGAAAGGCGTTTTAAAACAAAATGTGGAGAAATTGATTTAATTGCACGACGCGGAAATCTTGTGTTAATCGTTGAAGTTAAAGCACGTTCAACGTTGGCTGAAGCAATGGAAGCGGTTTCCCGAATGAATGAAAAGCGAATTGAGGCAGCTGCCGATATTTGGCTCGCACGGCAAAAAGATTATGCCCTTTTGTCTGTACGCTTTGATTTAATTGCAATTTTACCTTGGCGTTGGCCACAGCATATCCCTGCATTTTTTACATCTGATCAATAAACGGCCCCCCCCCCCCGTTTTAACCATATTCAATAAAAAACATTTCGTTTTTATGTGCATATGCGTTAAAAAGTGTGTAATAATTGAGCGCTATAAGGAGCGAAATATGGATGATTATGAAAAGTTTGCAACAGGTTTGCTCATCATTTTTGGAGCGCTAATTATTGGTGGTTTAATGGCAATGCATATTGTGCTTATGAATAAACCAGGTTTTTTATTTGCATTAGCCGCAGCTGTTGTTGGTTGGTTTTCTGCTTTTGCCGTTCTCTTTGACAAGCCCAAAATCTATTTGGTTTTGATTATTCTTGCTATGTTATGTGTTGCTTCTTCAATTAGCGTTTATGTTAGTTAAAACACCTGAGATGTTGATTGAAATTCCTTTTAAAATATGAAACTGAGAAATAGATAATGAGACTTGGCTTTTTGGGAACGGGTACAATCAGTGCTTCAATGGTGAATGGCTTAATGACAAGCAACTTTGATGTTTCTTCCATTATTGTTTCGCCTCGCAATGCACAAACAGCAAAGCGCCTTTCACGCACTTATGATAAAGTTATGATTGCTGAAAATAACCAAGCGTTGCTCGATGTTAGTGATTGTGTTTTTCTTTGCTTGCCCAATCAAATTGCAGAAGACGTTTTGCGCTCTCTTTGTTTTCGTCCAGAACAGCTGGTTATTTCCGTACTTGCTATGGCAAAAGCAGCAGAAATAGAAGAGTGGATTAATCATAAAGTTTATCGTGCTGTTCCATTACCTTTTGTTGCAGAATGCAAAAATTTGACACCAATCTATCCCAATCATCCCTTTTTGCGCACTTTATTTGATGCATTGGGGGGCACATTGGTGCTGGATAAGGAAGAGCAGTTTAATCTTTTTATGACAGCTGGTTCACTTATGGGAGTATATTTTAATTTTATAAAAACTGCCCATCAATGGTTTATAACACAAGGGTTAAAAAAACAACAATCAGCAGAATTCCTTACCATGATGTTTGGAAATCTTACAGATGAAATGCGTAAAACTATAGCAACGGATCGTTCTGTATCTCTCGATTTTGCACTGCTTGAAAAAGAGTTTTCAACAAAGGGTGGAACAAATGAATTTTTGTCAAATTACTTTTCTCAACAAGGGGGAAAGAATGCTTTAACAATGGCTCTTGAAGCTACTTTGCAAAAAATGAATGCTTCTAAAAAGACTTGACCAATATTTTTATCATCTCAATAAGAAAAAACTAAATGTTGAAGATGTATATCAAGAAAACTCACATCAAAAAATGCTTTTTTATGAAAAAATTGATTATTAAAATATTTTTTACAACCTTTTACAATTTTTCTAAATTATTTTTATTTTCGGTCTTCTTCTTTTTGCCTCAAGTCCAATATTTTTTCTACCTCACAGCTCTAGCTCTTCAATTTTGTTCCCCTTCAGGTTATCCAAACGCATGAATAATTTTTTGTTTATTTAACCTATATACTCCATTCACACATTAAAACTTCCTCTTACAAAGAAGCGACTATTTTTATGTCTTTCATGATTGTGTTTTAATAAACTCTCTTATAACATCCCCCCCATTCAAAAGAGTTGATTTTTTATTTGATCAACAATTTTACGATATAGTTTAGCATGCTCTTCACTAGGCTTAGCAACAAAAATAGGGATTCCTTCATCTGAAGAAAATCGTAAAGCTGCATCAAGCGGTATTTCCGCTAAGAAAGGGACTTCTCGACGTTCCGCTTCTGCCCGTGCACCACCATAGCCAAAAATATCATAGCGTTTTCCCGTATCAGGAGCGATAAAATAACTCATATTCTCAATGAGTCCTAAAATAGGAACATTAACTTTCATGAACATTTCTATTGCTTTACGTGCATCCACTAAAGCAAGATCTTGGGGCGTAGAGACAACCAACGCACCTGTTAATTGTACCTGTTGGGCAAGCGTTAATTGTGCATCCCCTGTACCGGGCGGCATATCAACGACTAAAACGTCCAGAGGCCCCCATACAACATCTCGTAACAATTGCGTTACAGCTGCCATAACCATAGGACCACGCCATACTACCGGCTTTTCTTCCTCAACCAAAAATCCCATCGACATCAATTTAAGTCCAAATTTTTCAAGAGGTTGAATCTTTTTTTCTCCAATAAGCTGTGGTTTTTGATTAACAAGTCCTGTCAAACGTGGCAACGAAGGACCATAAATATCAGCATCCATCACCCCCGTCTTGAAACCAGAATCTTGTAAAGCTAAGGCGATATTTATTGCCATCGTAGATTTTCCGACCCCTCCTTTTCCAGAAGCAACAGCAATCACATGCCGCACACCTTCTATGGGCATTTTGATCGGTAAGAGATTTGCTCTTCGACTAGGTGCTGTCTTTGTTATTTTTTCTGCTGTAAGTGTAACAACAGCAGATTTCACTCCCTCCAAAGCACATACCACCTTTTCAGCAGAACGACGCAATGATTCCCATTTTTGCACACCTCCATCAGGAACTGTAATGGAAAAGAAAACCTTACCATCAGCAATCAATATTTCTGAAAGAAGACCCAACGACACAATATCGCTTTCAAGATCTGGTCCTTTGATTGTACGTAATACGTTGCGGACAGCCTCACTTGTGATAAGATCCATGTTCTTTCCTCTCTATAAAAATACCAGCAAATATAAGCATAAGAACGAAAAATACTTACAAGGTTCATCACCTGATAATTTTCTACTTTACTCAGCATTATAAAGTATACATCTCTTATCTCTTTAAAAATATGAAACCATCCTTAAAATAAAGAAGCTCAAACATAAAATCTGCTATAAAATCCTATCAATCACGTTTGTGCTACAACCACTTTAATGAATATTCTGATAAAAATTTTGTAAAAACAAAAACTGAAAAAAACTCTTAATCTTAAAGGATATTTTAAATTGAGCATACAGTAATCAGTCACACCTTCTTTAATTCTTTAAGGCCCTAGCTATTTATGTTCTGTAGCTTCAATCGTTATTTTCTAACACTCCTACAGTATTGTAAAAAAGCGTTACAGATAGTTATAAGGTGTTTTGTATTCTTTCAAGAGAGAGAAAAACAATCTAAGATTGACTTTTTTTATATTTTTCCTTATGGGTTAACAGCCGTATGATAGGATAAAATTGTTTATCTCGCGCATAACTACTTATAAAACGAAGATTAAGAAGGGCCGCACTCCGCGGTATTTAAATAAATGAAACGTACTTACCAACCCTCTAAACTTGTCCGTAAACGCCGCCATGGGTTTCGTGCACGCATGGCCACAGCTGGAGGACGTAAAATTATTGCTGCAAGACGTGCTCGTGGACGTAAGCGGCTTTCTGCTTAACCATTTAAATTTTCACAACCGTTGAGGATTGCTCATCGTTTCTTCGTTGTGAAACTTTTATTATGAACCTACAATGTCTGCTTGCAGGCATTTAATGAAATTGCGAAATATTCTTTTATGAAGAAAAAACATCCCTGCCGTATTCGCAAAAGAGCAGACTTTTTGGCTGTCCGTACAGGAGAAAAACGACGTGGTCCTTTATTTTTGCTCGAAGTTAAATCTCGTGAACAAACAACAGAAAGAAAAGATTCTCTTTTTGCACGTGTAGGCTTCACTGTTACCCGTAAAAACGGTAATGCTGTGAAACGTAATCGTATTAAAAGGCGCTTGCGTGAGGCCGTGAGAGTTGGTGTAACAAACCACATGGAAGCAGGAACAGACTATGTCATTGTAGCGTACCGTGATGTGTTACATGCACCTTTTACATCCTTGATTAGTGAATTAAATCGGCGAATAAAACCAAAAATAAAACATCAGCAACAACAACAAGGGTGTACGGATGGAATATAATCGCAATTTCTTTATCGCTATTGGCTTATCTTTCGTGGTGCTCATCGCATGGCAATTTCTTCATGTTGCTCCCAAACAAGCAAAGTTACAAAAACAACAAGTCATCGCACAGCAATTGTCAAAACAACAATCAGCCCTTTCTACTACCACGACAGATTTTTCTGACGATACCTCAACGTATCAAGCTACATCTATCATCGAACAGCCCATGACACCTGAAATCCGGAAAGCTGTATTGGCCAAAACAGAGCGTATTGCGATCCAAACCAATGAACTGGAAGGCTCTATTAATCTTGTTGGTGCACAATTTGATGATCTTCACCTCAAAAAATATCGTTTAACAGTCGATAAAAAATCACCGGAAATCGATTTGCTAAACCCTAAAGGTTTCAAAACGACCTACCTTGCTGAATTTGGTTTTGCAAGTGCGTCTTTGCCAGCAAAAGCCTTGCCACAATCGGATACAAAATGGCAAGTAGAGGGAAACAATACAATCCTGACTCCTTCAACACCTATCACTTTAATTTATAATAATGGACAGGGACAAATCTTCCGACGGACCCTTTCTGTTGATGATCATTTCATGTTTACCATTGAGGATTCTATCAGCAATGAAAGTGATCAACCAATACATCTCTCGTCCTATGCCCGCGTTGCACGTGCTGCACCACCAGAACATACAAATGCAACCTATTTACTTCATGAAGGTATGATAGGTATTGCTGGAGATTCGCTCAAAACTGAAAAATATAAAACCTTAGCAGAGCTTGACCCAAATCCTGATAATGGGCAAAAGAGCGTGACTTTTTCCAAAGTAACAGGAGGTTGGATTGGTATTACCGATAAATATTGGGCTGTAGCAGTTATTCCCCCGCAAAATAAAGAATATACAAGCCGTTTTATTTATTTTGATCGTTTGCAAACACATTATCAGTCTGACTTGCTAGGGTCGCTTTTAACGATTGCCCCAAATGAAACAAAAACTGTTACAAATCGTCTTTTTGCTGGTGCAAAACAAGTTGAAATTATTAATAGTTATCAAAATGACCTAAAAATCAAAAAGTTTGCTCTTTTAATTGATTGGGGCTGGTTTGATTTCATCACCAAACCAATGTTTTCCCTCATTGATATTCTTTATAAACAAACAGGGAATTTTGGTATCGCCATCCTTCTTGTCACAGTGCTCTTAAAAACTCTTCTTTTCCCTCTAGCCAATAAATCTTATAAATCTATGGCACGTATGAAGCTTTTACAACCGCGGTTGCTAGAAATAAAAGAAAAGTATCCCGATGACCAAACCAAACAACAAAAGGCAATAATAGAACTATATAAAACCGAAAAAATAAATCCCCTTGCAGGCTGTTGGCCGATGTTGGTTCAATTCCCAATATTCTTTGCTCTTTATAAAGTTCTCTATATCACCATTGAAATGCGCCATGCCCCTTTCTTTGGCTGGATTAAAGATTTAGCGGCACCCGATCCAACTTCTCTTTTTAACTTGTTTGGTCTCTTGCCATATACAACGCCAACATTTCTTATGATTGGTGCATGGCCTTTGATTATGGGAATAACGATGTTTTTACAAATGCGTATGAATCCCGCTCCTCAAGACCAAACCCAAGCGATGATATTCACATGGATGCCTGTTGTCTTTACTTTTATGCTCGCCTCTTTCCCTGTTGGTCTCGTCATCTATTGGGCATGGAACAATATATTATCAATCATTCAGCAAGGTATCATGATGAAGCGCCAAGGAGTTAAAATTGAGCTTTTTGATAATCTGAAAGCCATCTGGAGAAGATCACCCAAAAAAGAAGTGCATGAATGACAAGAGATTCTTCCCTTTCTGGAATTTTTTCTCGCAATTGGATTTTTATTCGTGGTGTACCAGCAATACGCTTTCTCCCCCCCGAAGGACCACCAGAAATTGCATTTGCAGGACGTTCCAATGTTGGAAAATCATCTTTAATCAACGCACTCGTCCAAAAAAAGCTTAGCACGTACCTCAAATACACCAGGACGGACTCAAGAGCTTAATTATTTTATCCCCGATGGATTCAGTGGGCAACTAGGAGACCTTCCCCCTCTAGCATTAGTAGATATGCCTGGTTATGGTTTTGCTGCTGCTCCTAAAAATCTTGTTGATGCGTGGACAAATTTGATTTTTAGCTATTTACGGGGGCGCACAACGTTAAAACGTGTATATATCTTAATTGATTCACGGCACGGAATCAAAAATAATGATGAAGATGTTCTTGCTCTCCTTGATAAAGCAGCTGTTTCTTATCACATTGTTTTGACAAAAAGCGATAAAATCAAATCAAATGCCTTGGAAAAATTAATTATGAGCACACAAACAAAGCTTCTTAAACGCCCAGCAGCTTATCCTGAGCTTCTTGTAACCTCTTCAGAAAAAGCTATCGGTTTAGAAGAATTACGTGCTGCCATTTTGCAAACCATCGCATAAGAGAACAATTCCTAGTCATTAACAATTTATTAATTATAATTACTAGCAGCTACTAATGATCTTGTACTTCTAGTCAAGCATCTTTATAAAAATGATTACTTGAAAGAATTCTCTTCAACTCTATTTGATAGTGTAAATTATGCTGACACTTTTTCACTCTCCCCTATCCTCTGCCTCGCGCTTCATACGCCTCATTCTTGGGGAATATGGTGTAACCACTCAACTGATTGAAGAATATGAATGGGCAAGAAGACACGAATTTCTAGCCCTCAATCCCGCTGGTCATGTTCCTGTTTTTCTCGATGAACACGAGGTTCCATTATCAGGTCCTCTTGTTATCTGCGAATATTTAGACGAAACACATGGAAGTTTACGACAAGAAAATAAGCTCTTTCCAGAAAATCCTTTAGATCGTGCGGAAGTACGCCGTCTCAATGACTGGTTCTTAAATAAATTCGAAAATGAAGCAACGCGCCATATCGTACGAGAACGAATCCATAAACGTGAAATGCCACTTGCCATCGGCGGTGGTGCTCCTAATTCACAAATTTTACGCAATGCACGTGCCAATATTTTACCACATATGAACTATCTCAATTGGCTCTGTGCCTCTCGCGATAGCTTAGTCGGTTCTGCCTTATCCTATGCAGATCTAGCAGCAGCAGCTTCTATTTCTGTACTTGACTTTCTAGGGGAAATTGACTGGGAACAATCTCCTGCTGCCAAAGACTGGTATATGAGAATTAAATCACGCCCTTCTTTTCGTTCTCTTTTAACAGATCGCGTCCGCGGAATTGTTGCAAGTGCTCACTATGCAGATCTTGATTTCTAGCCTTCTCTCACAAACAAAAATAAAAGTGATATTTTATCTAAAGGATATTTATAGGTTTATGAATTTTTATGCATGCGTATAAACGATATAATGATTTATAATCGTATTCAACAGGGAATAAGACCCATTATAATTGAATCAAAAAAAATACTTTCTTATCGTGTCACAAAAAAAGATTAGCACAGGGATAAAAAATATTTAAGAAAGCATTTTAACGACTCTCTTTAAATACAAGAGCTGTAGCATCATTAGAAGCTAGGCAAATAAAATAACAATACTTAACGCATGTTATCCTCAAGTCTCCCCAATATATGAAAAAACGCATTGCATAACATATATACTATTTGCTCTATAATAAAAAAATCCTCATCATGCGTTTTTACAACATAACAATTTTTTTAACTGACTTTCCTAAAAGATGAAGAATCCGACCAACTCTCGTGTGTAAACAATCCAACTTCTTGTTAGCCCCTTGTTTTACCCCCTTTTTACGTGATTGTATTTATGGATAACATATTTATATACAATGATAAATAATCGTTTTTTTACTTTAATCATCAATTCCAAATACCTTTTTCTCATTACCTTCATCACATTTAAAACAATCAAAATCGCTTTCTTATGCGTCACAAATAGAATTGGTAAATGAAAGAATATTAAAGAAAAGAATGAAAATGCCTAAGTGCCAAGAATTATTAAAACATTAAAGGCTAACAAAACGTGATAATGCTAATTTTCTCTATTTATGAAGCATAAAGATAGTGGTGCAGAATAGATGTTATATTATTCATGGATACTCTCTCGTGATACCACTCACGAGCACTATCATAAAATAAGTTTAGAAGAATTGATAAATATTTCTTTAAGAAAAGCGCATGAATTGACAACATAGGTGTATTTTGTTTGGGAGATCTTGTTTTGCATGAAGAACGCTCTCCCCTTAAAGAACGAAAGAAACAAAAGCGTAAAGTAATACACAATCTCCTTTAGGTGTCATAAGCAAACCTTACTTAGGAATATTCATTACACACTCTAACGATACAAGATATTGATTTATAATCATAATCTAGCGTTATTCATATTGAATGAGAACCCTGAATAACGTAAGATTCTCTCATCTT
>NZ_JBHIPR010000022.1:0-1574 GCF_042196145.1 Bartonella sp. AP258QHHD | reverse complement strand
AAAAAACCCCGCAAAAGCAGGGCTCTGAACAATCATATAAACTTATAAGAAAGGTTATACCTTTACCGTAATTCTAGACACAATTCGACTAGTACAGCAACGCCATAAAACACTATTTTTCATATCCTGTCAACAAAAAAATCACGATATTGTATATTTTTTATTTTTTTACCTAAATCTAGTGTCTTTAACAACCAACCACTCACAATTGTATCATCTAAACGAATCAATTATATGACTAGAAACTAATAAAAAGCGGGGGAGAACAATGCGTGATATTGTCATAGTAATAGTGGGTATACTCATCCTATGGGCTATAGTCTCTGACATGCGGGAAGAAGCAGAGAATGGTCGGAATACAGAATTTCAAGGTACTCTTTTATTAGCCATAGTACTTGGGGTGCTTTGGTATCTTGAATTTTCAAGAAACTCTTTATTAGTAGTAGCAATTTTGTTGTTTGCTTGGAGAAATTACCTAGGAATAATAGCAAATTTTGAACATGATCGCTTAGTCGAATACTCTCAGATGGCGTTTGATTATGAGAATGAAAAAATTAATAAAGCGATTATACAACGAAACGAAGCAGTTAAGGAAAACAGTAGGATGGTCGATAGACACTACAAAGCGATTAAGGAACAAGAGAAAATAATTGAGGAATTATACGAAAAGCTTTGGCAACAACAGAAACAGATAATGATAATGGAAAAACAGAATGAATCTGGTTGAGAAAAAAATCAATTAAAAATTCAATACTATGATTAATGATTAATAAAAAGGGGGAGAAAATGTGGTTTATTATAGGAATTGTAATCCTTATCTTAATAATCCCAATATTAATTGATATTATTATATTAGTAATTTACGGCATTGGATTATTTCTAGGGGGCATACTTGAAACTCTAAAAGAGTTCCTAAATTTAGTAGGAAAAATACTATTAACAATAATACTGCCAACGTTAGAAACTATCGATTATGCTTTTACAAAGGATAAAAGCAAATGGAACGAAATAATTGAAAAACGAGAAAGATTTAGAGAACATAAAGCGATTAAGAAAAAAAACGGAGAAAAAACGATAAATTATTACTTTCGTTTTGCTAAACGCAGCTTATTTTTATTCTTACGCCTTATGGCACTCTCCTATTTCACAGCAGTGGTTACCTTTATAATTATGTTTTCTACAGGGTACATCATTGCTACGTTTTTCCCCCGCTCTTTTGCCCCTTATTTGTTAGGGACAATTATTTTAATGCTTACTCTTCCCCTTACAGTCTGTATGGCACCAATCCAATATAGAATACAAGCGCTACCTGTTTCATTTTTACTACAAACAATGCTTCTCTGGATTCAGTTTCGCGAAAACCTCTCTATGGGTATTGTATTCTATATCGCATTCTTTGAGCTATTCGTATATATATTATTTAGCTTTTCTCACGCAGTATTTATAGCCGAAATATCAGAAGAGCAATCAACTGCCTTTGAAACATTATAACAAACATTTACCATTTAGTTTTTCTGTCAAAATATTTATGAAGCGCGTTAAGAGCGACCCGCAATGAATTCACAAGATGTGGT
>NZ_JBHIPR010000021.1:0-2758 GCF_042196145.1 Bartonella sp. AP258QHHD | reverse complement strand
CTCCAAAGCTTCTGAACCAATCTGGCGATCCTTGCCATTGGCTATATCTAAAGAAACATCGCGGCTTCCATCAGCTTTATAGCCATAACAATAACCATCCTGGGTATTGGCATTACAACCCATATAGGTGTTTTTATAAGCCGTTGCACCCAGATTGGTCAGCACACCAGCGTGGATATCGGCATTTCCCCCTGCTCTCATAGAGCTATAATGGTTATCAATGGTATCAGCATTAATAATGAGATTGCCGTGAGACTGTATCATTCCTTGACGAGTAGGCGAAAATTCTTGCGTGACAGTTTTCTGTATCATGTGAGATAAATTATTCCATCGGTACCCTTGAAAAAAGCGAACTTTCACTCTCTTCATTCCAAGTAAATGCCTTGTATACTATCCCATCTTCTAAAGTTATCTTACCATAAGTTGCCTCTTTGTTGGGCAAAGAATTTTTAAAGTGAAAATCACATATGTTTCCTGAACATTCAACTTCCTCATAGGAAACGGCCCACATTTCTACCCTCAACTCATTTGCTACACTTGTTGTATGATACAAAATCGCATTTTCATTGAATCAAACCCCTCTGGTTTTTGGAATGCGATGGTGACTTCTTCCGTTTTTTCCGTGATGATCAACAAATTGAACAGATCAATCAAATTGTTGAAGCCTTTTTAGCAGAGATAGAACGAGAGATACAACAACTCTCAACAAAAGCTGCTTAACCTTATGGGGTGTTTTGTTCCCCGCATATCTACGAGCACCCCCACCCTTCCTAACACTTTCAAGTAATGCGTGATTCACGCCACACGTGAATTGCATCTCAATGTAAGGAGAAAAGATATGGCGCCTCGTCCAGCTGCTATAACGCAACCAGCCATTGCACGCGCTTTAAGAGAAGCAAAAAAGCAAAAATGCGAACTCATAGAAATCAAACCTACCGGTGAACTGCTTATCTATCTTAAAGCAGATATTCCAATACCAAATTCAGTTAGCCACCCAGACAAACTTTTAGATTTGTCAAAGAATGAATATTACGAAACCGCACTCTCTAAGATGTAAAATACCATGCCTAAACCACGTCCTCCTCATCTCGTTAAACAAATTACTCAACATGGCAAAATTGTATGGTATGTACGTATTGGTCATGGCAAACGCATTAGAATACGCGGTACCTATGGAACGCAAGAGTTTGTTGATAACTACAAAAGCGCACTTGCCGAGTTACAAGGACTTATACTTCCTAAATCAAAAACCGGTAAACTTGTTGAAGGGTTATTTGCATGGCTGCTTAAACAATACTTTAACAGCTCTAATTGGCATAGCTACACTAAAGCTACAAAAAAACAAAAAGAACTCATCCTTATGAAGGTTATGTGATTGGAGAAGAGACATTCATTTGTGGTAAAGAAGGTAAAAAACTAGTTAAAGAAAGTTTTGGCAACCTTTTTCGTGAGGCTTGTAACGTAGCGGGAATCAAAAAATCAGCACATGGCTTAAGAAAATTAGCAGCAACACGCGCAGTTAATTCTGGTGCAACAGTATCACAACTCAAAGCAATTTTTGGCTGGACAAATGATGCTATGACATCTCTTTACACAAAGAGCGCAGACCGTAAAAAACTCGCTCTTGAAGCCATAAAAAAGCTTCAAAAAGATGAGGGATAGAGGCAAAAAAATCAATAGAATCAAGATTCACCTATTCTCTCATATTAGACATAAATATTTTATTTTACACATACTTGTGAATGAATCGGCTTTTAAAACTTTATCTTTTAAAGTTTACGCTTTCTGACTCTGCATAATTTAGCGTTTTTAAGTTCTATTCTTGAAAAACTATGTAATACCTTCACAAACTATCTATTGATCTAAGGGTATTACTCAATAATTTTTTCTTCCATTCAAATTAACTTTTTGCTTATCCCACAGAAAAAGCATTACAAATATACCTAATTTCCAGTCATATCTAGAAGAGATTTTAAACTATCGATGCAAATCTTACATAAAATTTTATTCAAATAGCGCAAATCAGCCATTCCCTCCAAGGTACTTTTTAGATGCACTAAATATCTGAATATTTTTATTTAAAAAATTAAAATCTTTTAAAGAGCTTTCTTATTGAATTGTACTTAATTTAAACTCAATAAAAACTTTCCTTGAATATATATGTCATTCTTACAAATTTATCTCTCATAAACTGTCAGAGTAATAACATTTTCTTTTCGCCAATATGAACGATCTAAATAAAATAAATATCTGGAAAGGTAAAATAATTCAAAAATACACGACCGGAATTTAATATAATTTATCAAACATTTTCAACTAAACATTTCTTATTATTACGAAAACGATTGTTAGAACTTAAAAAAATATTGCTTTGTAAAAAATTTTTAAACAGGAAAAAAAATGATAAATATCATAATTACCTTTCATTTTTTCAGAAAAAACTATCATGTTTAAAAATGAAACTCTTAGATAACACACTCAAAGAATTAACTTATGAAGAATTATTTTAATTGAAACTTAAATAGTTTTACAAAGAACGCTTTAAAATGCGTATTAAAATGATTGACCTTTTACAAGAAATTTGTCAAAAAGCATATCTAGTTTGGAGGGGTGGCCGAGCGGTTTAAGGCACCGGTCTTGAAAACCGGCGTGCAGGAGACTGTACCGTGGGTTCGAATCCCACCCCCTCCGCCACAGCACTTTTATGGTGCTATAACTTATTGATTTCATGTGTGTTTTTTCAAGGTGCGGGATTCGT
>NZ_JBHIPR010000020.1:960-16407 GCF_042196145.1 Bartonella sp. AP258QHHD | reverse complement strand
TGCTGAATATGCAGATAGTGATGCTTTCCAAGACGCTGTCATCTGCGGCATGGGCTGGACCGATACGCGGCTTGATTATGAGAACAGTATAGATGGTGAACCGGTTATTACGCGTTTAGACCCACTGAAAATGGTCTGGGATAGTGCGGCAGTGCAACCGAATTTAACCGATGCACAACGTTTGTGGTATGTAGACCGCAAGCCGTTAGAAGTAGCTAAGCAGATGTTTCCCAAATCTCATTGGACAGAGCTGAGTGCGGATTGGGCGCGTGATGGGAGCTCTCATGAAGGCATTCATCATAATGATCTTGAAGCTTACGATGATGAGAAGGGCATTGATGTTGAAAACGGTCGTCGGATGGTTACACTTGTTGAATGCCGTTGGTTTGAAAGCGAGCGATATTACAAAGCGCCCGATTTAGAAACGGGTGAATTGCGTGATTATAGCGAAGAGGAATTTAAGCAGTTACAGTGCATGATGCCCGATATCCAAGGGGCAGCTTTCAATAAAAAGGTCGTAAAACGTGCTTTTTTAGGGAGAAAATTGCTTGAATCCCCTGATCAACCTTTGGTTCCAGCGGGTCAATTGGGTTGGGAGTGTATAACAGGGTATTTTGATAAGATAGAACGGCAATTTTATGGGGTTGTCCGTCCGACAAAAGATCCACAACGATGGGCGAATAAATATTTTAGTCAAGTAATGCATATCCTTAATAGCCAATCCAAAGGCGGGATAATGGCAGAGCGGGGCGCATTTGAAGATGTGAGAGAAGCTGTAAAGAGTTGGAGCAGAGTAGATAGTATTACGGTTTTAAAAAATGGCGCTTTGGCAGGTGGTAAGATACAGCCCAAACCCGTAGCGCAATTCCCAACCGGTTTTTTCCAACTGTTTAATGAAGCCAAGGAAGCGATTAATCAAGTTACGGGCTTATCGCCTGAGTTTATCGGGACGAGAGAAGTCTCACAAGCAGGGATTTTAGAAGCACAACGGCGTCAATCTAGTCTTAACCTGCTTGCTTGTCTATTTGATGGCTTGCGTTTGTATCGCAAAAGGCAGGGTAAGATTATTTTGCATCTGATACAGAATTACTTGTCTGATGGTCGTTTGGTGAGGATATCGGGTGAGGAGAATGCGCAATATATTCCCTTAACACGTGAAGCGGTGATGAGTGTTGATTACGATATTGTGGTGGATGATGCTCCAACCAGCCCGAATGAGAAAGAGCGCACCTTTGGTATCATCACACAGCTGCTCCCATTGCTTCAAAATGCGATTACGCCGGATATTATGCTTGATCTACTTCGTTATTCTCCATTGCCTGCGTCATTGCTTAATCGTGTGAGTGAGAAGATGCAACAGCAGCAAATGGCACAACAAGCCCAACAACAGCAAATGAATCCGGAACAAGAAATGAAGTTGCAGGAAAAGCAGCAAGATATTGCGGCTAAAAGTCAGATGCAACAGATGGATTTACAAGGCAAGCAGATTGAATTGGTCATGCGTCAAAAGAGAGCAGAATTGGAAGCTGAATTGATGCAACAGAAGCATGAGCTTGAACGGGAGCGTATTCTTAATGAACGAGCGCAAAATCAAATCATGCGTGAAAGAGCGGCAACATACAGAGGAAGAAGCATTTGAGAGAGGTTAGAGAATGAATGCAGAAATGAACGAAGCTATGAATGAAGATTACAGAGTTGGAGCACCGGTCTTTGATGATGAGAGCTCTTTTGATGCCGGCACTTATGATGGTGAAACGATTGATAATGATGACATTACGTCTCCAGAGCCGGTTGCACAGCCCGTTGAAAAACCTTCAGAGATTGTTCCTAGTATAGAACAGCAGCGTATGGAGCAACAAGCCAAACAAGCCCGTGAAGCGCTTGTAAAGTTTTATGAACCCCAATCCCAGACGCCAATGGTTGAAGGTGAAAATGCACCCCCAGACCTACGTGAGGACCCTGTTCGTTTAGTGGCGTGGATGCTAGATAAGATTCAAAAGCAAGATGCGTATATTAGGGAACAGAAAGAAGCGCTAAGACAAGCTGAGGAACAGCAGCAGCATGATATACGTCTTGGTGAATTTTTTAATAATTCTGTTAAGTCGTTTCAAAATAAATCCAGTGATTTTGATGCCGCGGCAAATTTTCTTTATGAGGCACGCGCAAAGGAATTGAGTTCTTGGTCATCACTTTATCCTGAGTATGGACAACAAAACACAATAGATGCGATTATAAGAGATCAATTGCATGCTCTTGTAGCGACTTGTGCACAAAGAGATCTCAATCCGGCAGAAGAGATTTATAGAATAGCGCAAAATCTTGGCTATCAGAACCAAGCATTACAAGCGAATAATCAAGTTGCTGCGCTTCAAAGCCGGCAGAATTCTGCGAGAACCTTAACGGCATCTGGTGGAGGGGGCAGTGTTGGACCAATCACTTTAGCAAGCATTGATAGGATGTCAGAAGAAGAATTTGACGCTTGGATATCAAATCCGAAAAATAAAGCAATTTTTCGGCAATTGCATGGTGCTGGTAACGGGTATTAAGAGTGCATTTTTATAGAAATTAGCCTGTTTTATGCAGGGTTATGGTCCGGCTTTTAAGCCGGTTTTTTTTACAGCAAAGAAAGGTAAAATCAATGGCATTAACAACAGTTAGAGCAGATGATCCTCATGCGATAAGCACGTGGTCAAAATTATTAAATACAGAAGTTTCAAAGGCGATACCTATTGCCCCCCTTATAGGCAAGGGTTCAAACAGCATTATTCAACTTAAAACTGAAACACAGAAGGGCAGAGGGGATTGTGTTACATTTAGCTTACGTACACAGCTTTTGGGACGGGGAGTTACCTCAGGACAGACGCTTGAGGGGAATGAAGAGGCATTACAATTCCTTCATGACAGACTATATATTGACGAGCTTTCGCATGCAGTTCGTGTAGAAAATGAAGGTAGTATAGCGCAACAACGTACAACGTTTGATTTGCGTGACGAAGCAAAAGATGGCTTAGTTGATTGGTATGCAGATCGCTTAAGCTTGATGTTTTTCATTCAAGCTTGCGGATATACAGCAAGGACAATCTCTTTTGAAGATCGGATGATAGATATCGAGAATGTGCATTATGGATTTAATGAACCTCTGGCACCAAGTAGTAAGCGAATTATCCGTCCAGATGGTAAAACCAAGGATGAAGATCTCAGTGAAGCGCCAAAACACAGCTTTAGTTTGAAGCTTATTGACGAAGCTGTAAAAATGGCGAAACTTGCTAATCCCAAAATTCGACCAGTACGTGTGAATGGGGAGAGTGTTTATGTTCTCTATTTGCACCCAACACAAGTGATGCAATTGCGCACCAATACAGAGACTGGACAGTGGCTTGATATTCAGAAAGCTGCTTACACAGGCTCTCGTGCGCAAAACCCAATCTTTGATGGTTCTTTAGGCATGTATAATGGTGTGATTTTACGTGAATCTGAACATGTCACCCATGGGGTTAAATCTACCGATCATACAGCGAAAAAAAGTGTGCGTCGTGCTGTTTTTCTTGGAGCACAAAGTATCGTTATGGCTTTTGGAAATAATCGCAATGTCAATCGCTATAAATTGGTGGAAGAGCATTTCGACTATCAACGTTACTATGGTTTGTCTGCGAAAACACTGATTGGCATGAAGAAAACCCGTTTCAAATTTCCAAATAGCTCTCAAGCAGCGCAAGATTTTGGAACGATTGTTATCCCCACCTACAGTGGTGAACCTGATAATTAATCATAGGGAGGAAACAAGACATGGCAGATCAATTACCCCCTCCATTACAGGGCAGAAATCTACATACCCAACAGGTAAGTTTTTTGCGGTTAAATATCTCGCATAAAGATAAGCATCTTACGGAGAAAATTGGGATATTACCCCGTGGCGCTTTGATCACTTCAATAAAAGCGTTCGTTAAGACGGCATTTTCAGAAGCGAAATTGAAGATTGGCAGCAGCTATGGGGGCAATGAGTTCAGTGAAAAAGACATCAAAGCCCAAGGCACGCAAGATTTTACGCCAACAGATCAAAAGTCTTTTGTTGCAGATGATAAGGAGATGACCCTTTATGCAACACGAGACAAAACCACCGATGCTGGTGAATGTATTGTGGTTGTGCAATTCGTAACAAATCATTGAGGGGATAAGACATGGCAGATTATTTACCACAGCCCTTGCAAGGGAGAAATCTTCATACCCAGCAGGTAAGCTTTTTGCGGCTTAATTTTAGCTATGAAGATAAAGAAAAGGTGATGAAGATAGGCACCCTCCCTCGTGGTGCTTTGATTACTTCGATTAAAGTGTTTGTTAAGACAGCATTTTCGGACACAAAGGTCAAAATAGGCAGCACTGCTGGAGGGACTGAGTTTGGTGAAGCGGAAATCAAACAACAGGCAGTAAAAGAGGTTAAGCCCACCAATCAGAAGGAATTTGTCCCTTATGATGAAGAACTTACTCTCTATGCTAAAGCGGACAAAACGGTACAAGCTGGTCAAGCAAGTATAGTCGTTGAATTCGTGACTAATCACTGAGAGGTATTTTGATGACACGTCATTATATTCGGGTTAAGACTGGAGGACCGATACCTGTAAAGCGAGATGTTTATCGTCATAAGAGAACACTTTCGCACTTAGTGTCGGTCATTCAAGATGAGATTGATGACATAGCCGATGAGTATGTTCAACAAATCCAAGAAAGCATTTTTGCAGCCATTCGTTTTTGTGAACGGGAGACCTTTTACTTTAACGAAAGCCGTGATGTGGTGTTTGAGACACGGGCGGGACAAGGTGTTTATGATGCAAGCACTACCAGCCATATCGAAAGTGCTGTTAAAATCAAAAACGTTTATCTGAGTTCTGATCAACATCATAAGTTTGCATTGGAGTGTAAGGACCATGTTTCTTTAGAGCCTTTGTTATCATCAGAGCAGCAAGGAACGCCGGTTTGTTACAGTTATTTTGATAGGAAATTACATCTTTATCCCACGCCGGATAAAGCCTATCAGATTCAACTCATTCTCTCTCCATTGCGTTTATCAGAGATAGAGAATGTTGATGAGGAGCATCCATGGTTTGTGCACGCGTTTGATTTGATTAAGGCGCGTGCAAAATACGAACTTTACAAGAATATCCTTAAAGAACCCGATTGTGCAACAGCAGCGTACAATGACTTTAACGAACAGTTGCATGAATTGCGTGCAGAGACGTCTCAACGTCATAACGTCACTCGAATAATTCCGACGGATTTCTAATATGGTTTATTTTCCAATCGCTGATTACAGACCAGATGTTGCGGTTGTCAACGGCAGTTTTACGGATATGCTTGTGAATGTTTTACCGGCTGATGGCTGTTACATTCCGATGCCTAATGCAATGGTAGTGTCTCATGCTTTAGAAGAAAAGCCGTTGGGGTGCATAGCCTTTAGAAGTGGCAATGGTGTTAAGATAATCGTAGGAGGAGCCAAAAAGCTTTACAGTTATGATAGTCAAACGAAGGGGTGGAAGGACATAAGTCAAAGTGGTGTGACTTATCATGCGCATGAAGATAATCAATGGTCGTTCGCTTTGTTTGGTCAAAGAATTATTGCGGTGAATAAAAATGATAAACCACAAGTTTTTAATACCCATAGTTCTGAACGATTTGAAGATTTAGGAGGCAATCCCCCGAAAGCAGGATTGGTGAAGGTTTGGGGACCTTTTGTTTGTTTGATGCAATTGACAGATCACCCCAATCGCATTCATTGGTCAGGTTTGGAAGATGCAACCCATTGGACAGTTAAGCAGAAAGATTGCGATTTTCAAGATTTTCCAGATGGAGAATATGTTCAAGGGTCTACGGAATCGACTAATCCCCTCATTTTTATGCGTTCTGCTATTTATGCAGGAACCTTTGTTGCGGGTTCTAAGATTGTGTTTACGTTTCAAAAGATACAAGACAAGCGCGGAGCCCGTAGTGCGTCCTCTATAGCATGTCGAGGGAGTGATGCTTTTTTTGCGAGTGATGGTGGTTTTTATCAGATGAGTTTGGATGGTCAACTTTTGCCGATAGGCTTTGAGAAAGTTGATAGAACAGTTTTTAAAACCTTTGATAAGTTTGCTCTTGATGAGATGCAAGGGGTTATAGATCCCATTGATAACCGGATTTACTGGTCCTTAAAGAGAGGCAATAACGAGCAAACGACCTTTGTTTATGATTGGGGATTGCAGAAATGGTCGACGCTACAGGGAAAACCTTTCACGTTGTTTCCAGTATTTACGACAGGTTATACTTTAGAACAGTTAGATGAGATCTCGATCAATCTTGAGACATTGCCGGCTTCTTTAGACAGCCCTCGTTGGCAAAGTGGCGCCCCAATGCTTGGTGCTTTTGATGATGAAAATCGGCTTGTTATGTTTACGGGAGCACCGATGGAGGCAACGGTTGTTTCGCAAGAATTGGGAGCACCAGATGGAAGTTTTAACTTTATCACGAAGATGTTTGCTGAAGTTGATACGACGGAAGGTCTTTTAAGCATAGGAGAGCGTCGTCTTCGCAATAATCAGACGCCGATTACATGGCACCAAGAGAGGGCATGTTCATATGTCACGGGTGCTTATCATGGTCGTTCGCGCAATCGTTATCACCGCTTTAAATTGCGTATTCCTGAAGGTGTTCATTGGAACCAAATCACAGGATTTAATGTGGATTTACGTCCTTTAGGCAGAGGGTAATGGCAAAAGTCTTTTTGACCACGTCTTGGGATATGGAGCGTATAGCACCATACCTTGAAGACATCATTGCGTCGTTTCGCGAGTATGTGGAACGTTTTAAACATGAAATCACGTTGCAAGAGCTCCTTGAAGCGATTTGCAGTGGCAAGAAACAGTTATGGCTTGTTTTGGATGATGACGAGCGCTTTTTAGCGGCATTCACGACCCAGATACAACAGACAGTTTTAGGAAAGAAGCGCGCTCTGATTTGTGAATGTAGTGGCAAGGGCGTTCTTGATCAAGTTGATAATTTGACATTTGTAGAGGATTGGGCGCGTGAGAATGGGGCTTTTGAGATAGAGATTTTAGGGCGTTTAGGTTGGAAACGTGCACTGAACAAACAAGGTTATGGCATAGATATGCTTTATTATAGGAAGGAATTGTGACATGGGGAGCAGTAGACCAGCAACGACAGAACAGAAGCAGGTGCAGACAAGTGCCCCTCCTGCTTGGACAAGGTATTGATTTATAATGATAATTCACTGTTTTGTATGTTGAATGAGAGTCCCGAATAACGTAGGATTCTCTCGTTTCAANGAAGGAATTGTGACATGGGGAGCAGTAGACCAGCAACGACAGAACAGAAGCAGGTGCAGACAAGTGCCCCTCCTGCTTGGATGCAGAATGTCTTTAAGCGAGGTGGTGCGGATGCGTATAATCTGTATGATACAGGGGCGGGTGGGAATGTTTATGGCGGTCCTCGTGTAGCGCCGTTAAGTGATCAAACGCGCTATGGAATTGGTGGTCTTGGAAGTATTCCACAGCATTATCAAAATCGCTCTTTGATGAATACGATTTACAATCCAACGTTGACAGCAAGCAATCTTGGAAGAGTGGCTTCTGGTGATATGGTTGGACAGAATCCGTCTTTTAATGCCGCCCTTCAAAATAGCTTAGACCGTGTAAGAGATACGATTAACAGCTCTTTTGCAGGTGCGGGTCGTTATGGGTCCGGTGCACATGCAGGTGTATTAGCAAATGAACTTGGTTCTTTGTCCACAAGTGCTACAGCAGACCAGTATAATCGTGATGCGGATCGCATGATGCAAGCCAATGCCATGATAGACCAAGCCAATCAAAATCAATTGGGCGCCTCAAATAACTTCTTACAGGGTTATGGGAATGCCTATTCCAATGCCATACAAGGGGGAGGTGTGCTTGATGCCCACAATCAACGCCTTGTTGATGCCAATAGAGAACGTTGGCTGGAACAAGACAATAGCGGCTGGAATAGGTTGAATATGCTTATGAACGCCGGTCATGGCTTTGCAAGGAATTACGGCACGACAACGAATAATAATACAGCCTCTATGATGCAAGGCAACGACCCTTGGAAGAATTTTGCGACAGTAGCAGGTCTTGCGACAAGTTTTATGGGTATCCCTGATATTTCTAAACCTTTTGGCGCATTTTTAGGCAAAAAATTCGGTGTATAGGAAAGAAAGAAATGGAAAAAAGTTCTTGGTTCGATAACATTTCGCGTTTTTTTATTCCTCCTGATCAAGGTGAACATCCTTTAGTTAGAATGTCTAGAATAGGAGCAGATGGTTTAATACAACATAGTACACATCTCCCACCTACATTAAAACGCAATAGAAGGAGATGGTCTACAGTTCAAGAAGAAAGAGAACGCCAAAAGCGTGAAGAGATCTATGGTCGAAAGCTATTAGGAATGGTTATTCCGAAGATTGGTGAGAGACCTATTGATAAAATGAATCTGTTGCAGAGAGTCATACAGCAGCATCAAGGTCCTGCTACTCCTAGTGCAATTTCTATTGATAAACCGTTTGAGAGTGGTTCTCTTGCGCCTTCTCAAATAGGAACTATTGTTCCGGATGGAGTATATCATGAGAAGAAGGAACCTTATGTGGTTCCTGAAGCAGAAATACCATTTGGTGTTGGTAATCATCCACCACTCCCTAATGCACAGGAGATTAAACAACTTACGCCTATAGTAGAGGCAGCTTCAACACCACAGTCACAAACTTCTCCAGTAGATACTCGAACTGGTTTTGAAAAGTTTGTCCAGTCTGATTTTTATAAAAAGCTTCAAGATCTTTTTGCAGGTATGTCGGCAGCACCGTCAGGCGGTTCTGGGTGGGATGCGCTTGCAAGTGGTGTGAAGCGTCTTAACGAAGGAGATAAACAAAGAGGGCAGGTTAATCAGACCGTCGAATATCTAAAATCTAAAGGGTACAGTGAAGAAGAGGCGCGGTTCATGGCTGGGAATAAAGATGCATTGAATGCTTTTCTATTACAAAAAGTGAACGGCGGTTATGATGCTAGATCTAAAGAAGAAATGGACCGCCTACGAGAAACAATAGATCTTAAAAATAGTGAAGCTATCAGTAGTAATACACTCCATGACATTGAACGTTTTATGAATTATATAGAAGAGAATGGTGATTGGGCTACGGGAAATCTTGCTGATTGGCAAGCTTCTTTTAAGGTTCCTCAACACCGTGATATGCGTTCACTGCTTGATTCCATTAAAAACCGTATAGGTATTGACCGTTTAGAAACGATGAGACGGTATTCACGCAATGGTGCTTCTGGTTTTGGTAACCTTACAGAAAGAGAGCTTGATATCTTAAAGAGCTATTTAGGAGAGATAAAGTACGACTTGGGTCATAAAGAGCTCTTGTTTAGGTTGAAAAAAATCCATCAGATTTTGGCTAAGATGAAATTAGACGTATTGAAATTGCTAGAAGACAGCAGCATTGAATTAACGCAAGAGAGTGTTGATAAGGTTACCTCACAGTCGCATTCTAAAGCTCCACAGCAAGGACATAGTGCAAATGCGCCTGTAGTAAAAAGTGCAGAAGAAATTGAAGCCTTACCGAAAGGAGCAGATTTTATTGTTATTGATGCCGATGGTAAAAGAATGACTATAAGAAAATAGGTTGTGTTTCATGTCTGAACTTAAGAATTATGATAAGTCACTTCTTCCTGAATGGGCTAGAAAGTATAAGGTTATTGGTATTGCTGAAGATGTTCAAAAGGAAACAAATTATCCTGAACTTAAGGATTATGATAAATCACGTCTCCCTGAGTGGGCTAGGAAATATAAAGTAATTGGTCCAGTTCAAGATATTCCAAATACTCAAGAAACATTCAAAGATTTTGCATTTGATGATAAAGATCTTACGTGGTGGGATGCTGTTAGAAGCCATGGTACATCTGGTCTTACAGCAGGGTACAGTGATGAGATACAAGCGGCGAATGAAGCAGGTTTTACGGATTATTGGCGTGGTGATAAGAAAGCAGTAGAGGTTTATAACAGAAGAGTAGCCAAGGAACGCGCTTACCAAAAAGCCTTGGAAGAGAAATATCCATGGTTGTCTTCTGGTGCTTATATTGCTGGTTCGATTTTACCAACATTAGCATCTTTGGGTATTCCCGCATTAAATTTTTTGCGAGCAGGCTCGACTTTAGGAAGTTTAGGTAGGGGAGCTATTGTTGGGGCAGGTTCTGGAGCTTTACATGGTTCTGGTGCAGGAAAAGGTTACAATGATACGGTGAATTCGGCATTAGCCGGTGGTGTTGGTGGGGCAGTTTTGACGCCGGTTGCTGCTTTAGGAGGTATGGGTATTTCTAAGGCAGTTCGTAGTTTAGGAAATGCTTTAAAGTCACCTCCTGTCGTGAGGAATTATTTTAATCCTGCTCGTAAAGAGGTTTCAAATAAAGCTTTGCGAGAAGTTGCCAAGCAACTTTACGATAATAAAACCCAAAAGATCACGGAACGTCTTAGCTCAGAACCTCAGGAAGTATTTTTGACAGATATTAATGAAAAACTACGACAGACTTTGTGGAATGCGTCTAAAACAAATGAAGATGTTTATAATCTCTTGAAACAAGCGCATGAGAAAAGATTAGGCGGTTCTGTTCAACGTCTTGATGATATGATGGAGCAGACGATTGTTCCATACCAGCATAGAGATACTTTAAGCAGGACACTTAAACGGCAAGGAAAAGAGGCTCATGATCATCTCTATGAACAAGCGAAGCAAATTCCAATAGGAAAAGAACATTATCCAGCTCTTAATAAACTTTTTGAAAATAAAGGGTTTCAAAGAGCTCTCAAAGAAGCTGTTAAGACTTTAGAGGAACACCCCCTCAGTATAAATCCTAGACGATTTTATAATAGAAAGTTTAGCAGTATAAACTATAAACCTACGATAGAGTTATTAGATCAAACCAAGAAGTCTCTTGATGATTTAATCGAAAAAAGTAAGAAACATGGCGATAACCAGAAGGTTTTAGGATACGAAATCCTCAAACAAGATTTAGTAAAAATAATGGATCAAATCTCTCCTACTTATCAAGCAGCGCGTGGTAGTGCAGCAAAATTCAAAAATTTTGCAGATAGTTTTGAGAAGGGTAGACAAGCTCTAGGCACGAAACTTGAAAAGAGTATTGAAAGGGATGCAGTTAAGGAAAATCTTTCTAAAGGGAATTGGACAAAACAAAATAATACCTATCAGATGGGTATGAGAAATGCCTTAGATGATTTACTCAGAAAAAGTGATGACCCTATTAATGAATTTTCTAAACTTTTAAAACAAAATCTTGCGTCTGAGAATCTTGAAAGGACCATAGGACCGGAACGGTTTTCTACTTTTAAAAAGGCAGTAGATCAGGAGCAATTCTATTCTGATGCAGCAAAAGAGGGTTTTAGCAAATTTGAAGGCACTCCTGAGGTTTCTCTTTTTGATGGAGTTCGTGTACCACATAGTATTCCTGATATACCAGCTCAAGGCTTAAAATTAGCACGAAACATATTTTTCCACCCGAATGCTCCAGAGGCGCTACGGGCAAGACAAGAGCTAGAGCGCGGTATAGCGAAGTTAGCAACTTTTGGCGTTAAAGGAATGGAGCGCAATGAAATTGCCAAATTGATTCAAAGTGCTTTGAAGTGGCATAAAGCCGGTGTGATAACGGATGAAGGCTTGAAGATTGTTTCTAGAGCTGTAGCAAAAGGGTTAGGTCCTAGTGCTTCAATAGAGTACGCGAAATGACCCGTTCTAGTCCTTCTGTTAATCAAGCGATACGGCAAACGGCAGCGCGTTATGGTTTGCCAGAGAGTTATTTGTACCGTGTTGCGCAAGTAGAAAGTGGAGGCAATCCGAATGCAAGGAATCCCCGTTCTTCTGCGGGTGGGTTGTATCAATTTATAGACAGCACCGCCAAGCAATATGGTTTGCAGGATAGGTTTGATCCCATGCAAGCGGCAGATGCCATGGGGCGGTTGACGCTTGATAATCGCAATCATTTAAGCCGTCTATTGGGAAGAGCGCCTAGTGAAGCAGAATTGTATTTAGCACATCAACAAGGGGCAGGAGGAGCCGCGCGGCTTCTTCAAAATCCCCATGCCAATGCGGCGCAAATTGTTGGGAGCAATGCGGTTGGCTTGAATGGTGGAAACAACGCTATGCGTGCAAGTGATTTTGTCAACCGTGTATTACAGATGTATGGTGGGCAGCCTCATAGAGCAAGTCCTACAGCGCAGGGTGGCATTAGAAATAGAGACAACTTGTTAGAGGTTTTAAGGGCATTATTAGCATCACAAGAAGAGGCTTCGGAAGAAGAAGAGAGTGATGATGATGATAATCCTTTGATGACGCAATTCATGCGGGCATTTTACGGACCATTTTACAGAAGCTAGGATTCACGAGAAATGTCAACGATTTATGATTGGTCGCTTAGAGCGTCGGATAATACGCGCGTGGATAATTTGATTGATTGGTCCGAAGGACAGCAACCTAGCAGTGTGAACACAAGCGCCCGTGTGATGATGCAGCGCGTAAAGGAATACTTGTCAGACACGGGTGGAGAGCTTGAAGGCATTGTTACAAATGATCATGTCCAACAAACGAGTGTGATAAGACTTGCAAGCACTTCACAGTTTTTAGAGTATAAGAATGGTATCGTTTTGCGCTTTATGGCTATGGGTAAGAATGTTGGAGCGACCACGATTGTCTTAAATGCTTTAGATGGCAAGCCGGTTTATAAAGCAACAGAAACGGGTTTATCGCTTTTATCAGGAGGGGAGATCCAACAAGGGTGCATTTATACATTGTTTTATAATGGAGATCATTGGCATCTTGTTAATCCTACCCCACTCCCTTTAGAAGAAGAAGAAAGCAATCTTTATCCCACGGGTTTTATAGGAACGTTTGGAATGCGCGGGATTCCAAAGGATTGGTTAATTTGCGATGGGAAGGCTTATTTGCGTCGTGATTATGGTGATTTATTTGAGACGATAGGAACGGTTTGGGGAGAGGGTGATGGCGCCACGACATTTAATGTTCCCGATTTTCGAGGGATGTTTTTACGGGGGCTTGATGGAGGGCGCAATATTGATGAGGGGCGTTCTTTTGCAAGTGTGCAAACAGATTTAATCGAGTCGCATCAACATCAAGGACAGAGCCTTTCGATGTCTCATTTTACCAGCAACGAAAACTTTTGGGATGGGAATACGACGGATGTGTTGGGCTATCGTCTAGGCTTGTTTGGGGGGAGCTCTCTAGCGAATTTTATGGGCATAGAGCGTGAGAATTTAGGGGGCTACATTGTAAGTTCTCATACTCTTGATGAGAACCAAGAGGTTGTTTTGGAGAGCACTGGTGAAGGCGAGACGCGTCCAGTAAATGTGAGTGTTCTGTTTGCGATTAAGACATGAGGTGTAAGATGTCGACGATCTATGATTGGTCTTTAAATGCCTCCTTGAATGCCTATTGTGATGATTTGATTGATTGGTCAAAAGGACAACGTCCTAGTAGTCTGAATAATAGTGCTCGTGTGATGATGCAACGTGTGCGTGAGTATTTATCGGATACGAGTGGTGTGATTGAAAGCACTTTTACGGTTGATGCTGAACACCAGACGACGTTGATAAGACTTCAAAGCCAATCGCAATTTTTAGAGTATAAGAATGGGATATCAATTTATTTTAAAGCGAAGGGCAAGAATGTTGGGGAAACCGCAATTGCCTTAAATGATTTGGCGGCTAAACCTGTTTACAAGGCGACGGAATTAGGTCTCCGTGTTTTATCGGGAGGCGAGCTTCAAAGGGGGTGCATTTATAGCTTGGTTTATAGGGATCATGCTTGGCAAGTTTTAAATCCTACGCCTCTCTCTTTATCGCAAGAGCCGGTTATCCCTGTTTATCCACTAGGGACGATAGGGATTTTTGGGATGCAAGTTTTGCCAGATGGCTGGTTACCATGTGATGGGAAGGCTTATTTGCGTAGTGATTATCCTGCTCTTTATGAAGCGATAGGGATCAGGTGGGGAGGCGCTGATAGTTGGACGAAGTTTAATGTTCCCGATTTGCGTGGTGTTTTTTTACGAGGTGTTGATGATGACCGCGAGATAGACCGCTTTCGTTATCTTGGCACTTTACAAAATGACGCAATGAGAAAGCATGACCATGGGGGTCAATCCTTTACGATTTTGAATGATGAAAATCAGGAAGAGAGTTGGCATGGTGATATGACGATCATCTGGGGATATGTGTTGAATGACCAGCAAAGATTGAAGCTTGCTGAACGTTTGGGCGTGAGAGCAGAGGATATACGCGTGCACCATAAGCTCGCCTTTCCCCATTCCCACCTTCACATGCGTGATGTTGCATTGGCAAGTTCAGGTGTAAGTGAGACGCGCCCGATTAATATGAGTGTTGTGTTTGGAATCAAGACGTGAGGTTTAGATGTCCACGATTTATGATTGGTCTTTAACGGCATCTGAGAATGGTGGTGCTGATGCTTTAATTAATTGGTCAGAGGGACAGCACCCTAACACGGTTAATAATAGCGCTCGTTTTATGATGCAACGGGTAAGTGAGTATTTATCGGATACGGGGGGTGTGCTTGAAGGGATTGTGACGGTTGATAATAACCAAAAGACGAGCGTGATAAGGCTTCTAAGCCAATCGGCATTTTTAGAGTATAAGAATGGCATATCGGTTTGTTTTAAAGCGAAGGGCAAGAATGTTGGGGCGACAACAATTGCTTTAAATAATCTAGCTGGTAAGCCCGTTTATAAGGCGACAGAAACCGGTTTATTAGCCTTATCGGGAGGAGAGATACAAGATGGCTGTCTTTATACGCTTGTGTATGATGAAGAGCTTACGGGTTGGCAAGTTCTCAACCCGACAAGGGGCAAAGTTTCTTCCTTAAAACGTTTACCTTCCGGTCTGATAGGACCGTTTGCAATGGAGCGCTTGCCAGATGGTTGGTTGCCATGTGATGGGAAGGCTTATTCGCGAAGAACGTATAGAGCCTTGTTTGAAGTAATAGGGACGACGTGGGGAGAAGGGGATGGCGCCACGACGTTTAATGTTCCCGATTTTCGGGGGCTATTTTTACGGGGACTTGATAATGAACGCAATTTAGACCCTTGGCGTTCTTTTGCAAGTATACAACCCTGTTCTTTAAAAGCGCATGAGCATTTTATAGGTCCAGCGTCATCAGAAGGTCTTTCTTCTCGAAAAAAACGGGATGTTTCTTCTTCTGAAGCTCACTTGCAAAGGCGCAAGAGAGCTATAGACGAAGAGTGTGTAGGTTTGAGTGGGGATGCTTTGGACAAGTGTAATCAAGAATTTGACCAAATAGCAGGAAGTCCACAGGTAGAGACTCCCTTTTGGTTTACAGAAAAAGATAAGCCGCCG
>NZ_JBHIPR010000020.1:0-695 GCF_042196145.1 Bartonella sp. AP258QHHD | reverse complement strand
ATTTGAAAGAGTGTTCATTAGACGAAGTGCTCTGAATGATGTGAGGACGAAAACAGATGAAGATACCCGATCATGAACATGAATATTTGATACCTGTTGCAACGAAAGAAGAAATGATAGCAGGAACTTCTCAAGACAGCGTTGTTGTTCCAAAGCTTTTAGGGACGGCATCTTTGTATTCGTATGAAACCTTTGCGCCGTTAGAGCAGGTTGTTAATGCACGTCAAGAAGCAGAAAAAGCCATGTCGCGTGCGAATGGTGCGCAACAGGTTGCAGAAGAATCGAAGAGGGTTTCGGAACAAGCGCTTAGCGAAGTGACGAAAACAGTTCAAACAGCGACAACAGCGCTTACGACGTCTCATGAAGCGAAGGAAGAAGCTAAAGCAGCGACGACAACGGCTAGCCTTGCGAAAGAGACAGCGGATACAGCCAATGGCTTAGCAGAAGAAGCCAAGAATACTTCTGATGCAGCGAAGCGCATGGCAGAAGAGACAAAAGCAGCAGTCGATAGAGCCTCAGGGGAAATCAATAGTACGAAAGGTTCCCTTTCTACGGCATTACAACGTTTTGAAGAGGTCAAACAGAGCAGTGAGAATGCTGTTAATTTATCGACCGAAGCCAAGAGGTTAGCCGATGAATCGAAGACCATTGCAACGCGTGCAGAACAAACAGCAAGAGAAGCTTCACAAACAGCA